>JAJZRT010000784.1 GCA_021802595.1 Pseudomonadota bacterium | reverse complement strand
CGCCTGTCCCACTGGTTGGCCTGCGCATACTCGAGAATCGCCGCACGGTCCCAGTGCCTGTCGAGCGCGGCATGCAGCGCCTGCTGCAGCGCAGCGGCATCGCCGAAGGGCACGATGCTGCCCAATACCTCGCTGCAGACCACTTCCGCATTGCCACCGACATCGGTGGTGACGACCGGCAGGCCGCACGCCATGGCCTCGAGAAACACGTTCGCCCAGCCCTCGTTGCGGGTGGCCAGCACGAACACGTCGGCCGCCGACAACGGCCATTTGAGCGCCTCGGGCGGCAACGTGCCGAGAAAGTGCACGCGTCCGGCCAGACCGAGCCGGGCGACCTGCGCATCGAGCTCGGGACGCAGGTCGCCTTCCCCGCTGGCGCCGCCGACGACGAGGTAATGCAGGTCCGGATGGTGCGCCATGAGCGCCGGCAGGCAGTCGATGACGCGATGCATGCCCTTGCGCTCGACCAGGCCGCCCACCGAGATCAGCACCTGTGCCTGATCCGGCAGCCCGAAGCGGGCACGCGCAGCAGCCCGGTCGACTGGCTGGAAAGTTCCGGTATCCACGCCATTGCCGACAACTTCGGTCTTGTCCGCATCGACGCCGAGTTCCAGCGCCAGCTGGCGCAGCGAACCGGACACCGAAAACACCCGCGCGGCCGCCCCGAGCGCGCGCACCAGCCGACGGCGCAGGGCCGGCTGCCGGCTGTGCGGCACTTCGGTACCGCGCAAGGTGAGGGTCACCGGCAAGCGGAGCCAGCGCCCCAGCCGGGTCGCGGCATCGCCGTCGGGATAGCCGAAATGCGCATCGATGAGGCGCGCACCCTCACGCCGCAGACGCCGCACCAGGAAGAAGCTGCACAGCGCCATCGACAGGCCATCGAGTCGCCGCAACAGGCCGGGCAGCGCCAGAAAACGCGGGTGATACACGCGGATGCCCTGCTGGATTTCCAGCGCCGGCGCCTGCGCGCGATAGCCCGGACGCAGCCGGCGGATCAGCGACTGTCCGGGAAACCACGCCTGCGGCGAGACCACGGCAAGCGGCCGATGCTGCGCCACGCGGAACATGCGTTCGCGGATGAAAAGACCGGCGCCGGGTCGTGCTGCGCTGGGAAACAGCGAACTGAACACGACCAGATCGAGACGTCCGGGTTCGGCAGTCCACCCGTCAGCCAAGCGCCGCCTCCATTCCCGGTTTGACGAGGCCGCCGTACACGGCGCGGTAGCGCGCCACGCTGGCCGCCCAGTTGCGCTCGGATTCCACGAACTGGCGGCCGTTCTTCTTCATGCTGTCCCAGCCCTGCTCGTATTTCAGCAGCGCCACCACCTTGCTGGCGAGATCGCCGGCATTGCCGGCACGGAACAGCACGCCGGTCTTGCCGTCCTGGATCAGCTCCTTGTGGCCGCCGACATCGGATGCCACCATCAGGCGGCCCTGCGCCATCGCCTCCAGCGGCTTCAGCGGCGTGACCAGCTCGGTCAGCCGCATCGGGTGGCGCGCGTACACCAACACGTCGACCAGGTCGTAATAGCGGTTCACTTCGTCGTGCGGCACCCGCCCGGTGAACACCACCCGGTCCTTCAGGTCGAGCGCCATCACCTGTCGTTTCAGCGCCGCGTCCTGCGGCCCGCCGCCGACCAGCAGCACCTTCACGTCGGGCATCTGCCGGAGGATGGCCGGCAGGGCCGCGATCAGCAGGTCCAGACCTTCGTAGGCGTAGAACGAGCCGATGAAGCCGAGCACACGGCTGGTGCCGAGTCCCAGCTTCATTTTCAGTTCGGAATCCGGCTTGCCGCCGACGGCGAACTTGTCGATGTCGACCGCATTGGGGATGACCGTGATCTTGCCGGGCGGAATGCCGCGCGCGACGAGGTCGCTGCGCAGGCCTTCGCAGATGACGGTGACCGCATCGGCGTTTTTCACGGCCCAGGTTTCCAGCGCACGGGTGAGCCGGTAACGCAGGCTGCCTTCCCGGGTGCTGCCGTGGTCGACCGCCGCATCTTCCCAGAAGGCACGGATTTCATAGACCACAGGGATGCCCAGCTTGCGGCCGACGCGGATCGCCGGTACCGCATCCAGCACCGGCGAATGCGCATGGATCACGTCGGGTTGCAGTTCCTTCGCCAGGGCCAGCAGCCGCTTTTCGATCGCCCCCATCACGGCGAACGGGTCGCCGCCAGGCAGGCGCGCCAGCAGCCCGGCAGGCTTCGGTGTGCGATAGAAATGCAGGCCATCGGCGTCCTCTTCCATCACGTCGCAATCGATCTGCTTGGGGCCGGACAGATGGTAGGTGTCCCACCCCATCTTGCGCTGGTTGCGCAGGATCGCCGCGCTGCGGAAGGTATAGCCGGAATGCAGCGGCAGGGTATGGTCGAACACGTGCAGGATCTTCATGCCGCTTCGCGCTCCCCCTGGTTCAAATCCTGGCCATCCATGCCGAGCACCTGTCCCAGGAAGGCATCGAACATCAGCACCGTCCACAGGATCACCGAATAGTCGCGATGGCCGGACTGGTGCGCCTCGACCACCTCGCGCAGGTAGTCCTGGTTGAACAGGCCGGTGGACGCCAGCCGCTCGCCGAGCACCACGCTGCGGATGGTGGCGGCCAGGGGCCCACGGAACCAGGCGGCAAGCGGCACCGAAAATCCCATTTTCTTCCTGTACAGGACGTCATGCGGCAGGTAGGGCTCCATCGCCTTCTTCAGCAGGTATTTTCCCTCGGTACCGCGCAGCTTCAGATCGGTCGGCAGGCCCGACACCCAGCCCATCAGTTCATGGTCGAGCAGCGGCTCGCGCACTTCGAGCGCGTGCGCCATGCTGGCGCGGTCGACCTTGGTGAGGATGTCGCCGACCAGATAGGTCTTCATGTCGAGATATTGCACCAGCGACAGGGGATCGTCGGTGGGCGCGACGGCAGCATGCCGGCGCAGCACCTCCACCGCCTGGTAACCCTGAAGCTCGCGCCGGAAGGACGGCGAGAACAGCTGTCTTCTCTGTGCGTCGGAGAGCAGCGAGACGCCGTGGAAATAGCCCTCGACCGTGTCGCGCGCCAGCGCCTCGAAGGTGGTCTTGGCGCGGAACACCTTGGG
>JAJZRT010000783.1 GCA_021802595.1 Pseudomonadota bacterium | reverse complement strand
CGGCTTTCCTCGCCGAACTCTTGCGCGAGATGGTCGCTCAGGTTGGCTACGATGCGGTCGTTATCGAGCAGAGTGTTGTCCACATCCAGCAGGAACACTACCTCGTTCACCATTGTCATTTTGCCGCCTTCATCCGCGTCGGGTTATGCCAACCCCCATCTGCCGCAATGAGCAAGTCAGCTTGCTTCGGCCCCCAAGTACCGGGCTTGTAGGGGTGCGCCCGGTGGTGGGTATCAAGAACTGGTTCGACCACCGCCCAGGCGGCCTCTATTGCGTCCTCACGGGTGAAGAGCGCACCGTCGCCGGCCATGGCGTCGCCCAGCAGTCGCTCGTAGGGTGCTTCCTCTCCAGGCTGTTCCTCCAGCAGGTAGAGTTCGCGCTGGTCGCCGACGAACTCCTTGCCTGCGCGCTTGACGCGCGCGGCGAGGGCGACTGCGGAGTTGGGGGAGAGCCGGAAGCGCAGATAGTTGGCGCGTCCGGTCGCCGGCGTTGAATCGTCAAACAATCTTTGCGGTGGCGGCTTCAACTCCACCAGGACCTCGGCTGCGGTTGCCGCCAGGCATTTGCCGGAGCGCAGGTACCACGGCACCCCCTGCCAGCGCCACGAATCGATGAACAGCCGCAGGGCGCAGAAGGTCTCGACGTCCGATTCCTTCGCCACGCCGGGCTCTTTCCGGTAACCGGCGTACTGGCCCCGCACCACCTCGTCCGGCCGCAGGGGGCGCATGGCCTGGAACACCTTGGCCTTCTCGCTGTGCACGGCGCCATAGCCCTGATACGCGGGCGGCTCCATGGCCAGCAGCGCGACGACCTGGAACAGGTGGTTCTGGATGACGTCGCGCAGGCAACCGGCACTTTCGTAGAACGCGCCGCGTCCCTTCACACCGAAATCTTCGGCCAGCGTGATCTGCACGCTGGCCACGCAGTTACGGTTCCAGATCGGTTCGAGGAACGAATTGGCGAAACGGAAATAGAGGATGTTCATGATCGCCTCCTTCCCGAGATAGTGGTCGATGCGGAAGATCGAATCTTCCGCGAATACTGACAGCGCGATGCGGTTGAGCTCCCGCGCCGAAGCCAGGTCACGTCCGAACGGCTTTTCGACGATGACACGCGCCTGATCGGCCAGGCCAGCGGCGCCGAGCCCTTTGATAACCGTCGCGAACAGCGCGGGTGGGATGGCGAGATAGTGCGCCGGGCGCCGGGCACCGCCCAACGCCTGCTTGAGCGCTTTGAACGTGGCCGGCTGGTTGTAATCGCCGTCGACGTACTGGAGCAAGGAAAGAAGGTGGTCGAGGGCGTCCCGGTCATCAATCTCGCCGGCCTGCCTGATGCTGTCCGTCGCCCGTTTGCGCAGTTGCGCCAGGCTCCACTTCGAAGCGGCCATGCCAACCACCGGAACGTCTAGAACGCCGCGCTTGGCCAGTGCGTAGAGTGCCGGGAAAATCATTTTGTGGACAAGGTCGCCGGTCACGCCGAAGATCACCAGTGCATCGGCCGGCGTCGTGCGGGTATGGGTGTTGGCCATCTCAGTGCCCCTCTCTGTTCTCATCATGCCCGCGGGCCTTCTCATCGCGGACAGCCCGTTGCCGTAGCAACCGGGCGTACTGGGTGCACGTGCGGCACGTCATTCATATGGGGCCACCAAAATTACGGCTCTTTTGAAAAACGAGTGGGTTAAGCGGCATGAGGGTTGATCCGAGCGAAGTCGAGCTTACCGGCGATGAGGAAGAGCACGGTGCGCATGGTGGCGAAGCGGGTGTAGCCGCGGGCCTTTCGTTTGGCCGCCTGGAAGAGGCCATTCAACGCTTCGAGGAAGCCGTTGGTCTGGCGGGTCTGGGCCCAGGCCACGATGCCGTCGAAGTGATTGCGGATCAGGCGGGCGACCTCCTTCATCGGTTCGACCTTGGAGCGCATGACGTTGGTGCACCACTGGGCGAGCATGGCCGAGACGACGTTGATCTGGCGGCGCTCGAGGATCTCGCGCAGTTGCTCGCGGTAGAGCCAGGCGCGCGCCGTGCGCTTGGTGGTTACCTGGGCGACGAGAGCATCGAGATCGGCCCGCTGGGTCTCGGGCAGACGGCTGCGGTCCTTGAGCAGTGCCCAGCGCAGGCCCTTCAGGCTCGGATCGGTCTTCTGTTCCAGGCGCCGGGTCTGGTCGACGGCGGTGGAGGCGTGGGCGACGACATGGAACTTGTCGAAGGTGATGCGCGCGTTGGGCAGATGATTGGTCACGCCCTTGATGAAGGCGGGCGACATATCGATGCTCACCGACTCGATTTGTTCGGGCGTGCCGGCATGCTCAGTCAGGTGCTCGGCCAGTGCCGCGATGGCCTGGGCATCCCGCCCTTCGGTGACGAAGACGACCTTGCGTTCGTCGGCATCGGCGGCCAGGGTCAGGTAGTTGTGGCCGCGCCGGTAGGAGGTTTCGTCGATGGCCAGGGCCGTGACCGCCGACAAGTCGGCATCCGCCAAGGCCAGTTCGACGTAGCGCGAGCAGATCGCATGCACCCGATGCCAGGATTCGCCCACCGTGCGGGCCACCGCGGCGAATGGCATCTGCTGACACAACGCCAGCACCAGCGCCTCGAAGAGCAGCGTGAAGCCCGCGAGCTTGCCCGCCCAGGCCGGCTCAACCAGCACGACACGCCCATCGGGCAGCTTCACGCGCGGAGTGCGTACCTCCAGATAGCACTCGTGCTGGAAGAAGTTCAAGTGCCGGTAGCGCTTGACCTGGGTGTCGTGCACCGGATGCAGCCCCGCCGCCTCCGGATGGGCAAAGCGGGTGCCGGCAGCGAAGTCGATGGCGATGGTCAGCGTCTTCTTGGCGGCATTGAAATCAACGCCCTGGACGAACCAGGGATCGGTCACTCCAAGGGCGGCTTCAAACAGTTGGTTGTGCATAATCGCGTAAGAGTCTCCAAGGCTGAACGCCGCATCCTGCCGCATTCAGCCTTGCCTGAGTGTGGCGGCCTGAATTCGGCCTCAAGGGTGCGCTCCGCCGGGCTGCGCCCGCCCTTGACCCCGCCCTCAGGCTACCAGCTATGCCGTTAGCACCCACTCGAAATTCAAAAGAGGCTTCTTTTATT
>JAJZRT010000782.1 GCA_021802595.1 Pseudomonadota bacterium | reverse complement strand
GACGGCGGGACTCCACTTCGACGAGGCGATGCTGGCGGCGCTGCGCGGCCAGGGCATCCGCACCGCGCAGGTCACGCTGCACGTCGGCGCCGGCACCTTCCAGCCGGTGCGCGTCGACAACGTCGCCGACCACCGCATGCACAGCGAGCGCTACACGATTCCGCAGGCGACTGCCGATGCGATCGGCGAGACGCGCACCCGCGGCGGCCGCGTCGTGGCGGTCGGCACCACCAGCCTGCGCGCACTCGAGGCGGCGGCGCACTCGGGCCGGCTGCACGCCGGCTCGGGCGAGACCGACATCTTCATCACGCCGGGCTATGCGTTCAAGGTCATCGACGTGCTGATCACCAACTTCCACTTGCCGAAGTCCACGCTGCTGATGCTGGTCTCGGCCTTCGCCGGCGTCGACACGATCCGTGCCGCCTACACCCACGCCATCAGGGAACGCTACCGCTTCTTCAGCTACGGCGACGCGATGTTCCTCGAAAGACGCCCACAATGAAATTCGACCTCCTCGCCACCGACGGCGGCGCGCGCCGCGGCCAGCTCCACCTCGCGCACGGCACCGTGCAGACGCCGGTGTTCATGCCGGTCGGCACCTACGGCACGGTGAAGGCGATGTCGCCCGCCGAGATCACCGAGATCGGCTTCGAGATGGTGCTGTCGAACACTTTCCACCTGTGGCTGCGGCCGGGGCTGGAGGTGATCGAAAAGTTCGGCGGCCTGCACCGCTTCATGGGCTGGGACAAGCCCATCCTCACCGACTCCGGCGGCTTCCAGGTGTTCAGCCTCGGCAAGCTCAGGAAGATCACCGAAGACGGCGTGAAGTTCGCCTCGCCGATCAACGGCGACAAGCTCTTCCTGACGCCGGAGATCTCGATGCAGATCCAGCGCACGCTGAATTCCGACATCGTGATGATCTTCGACGAGTGCACGCCCTACCCGGCCACCGAGCGCGAGGCCGCCGATTCGATGCGGATGAGCTTGAGATGGGCGGCGCGCTCGAAGGCGGCGCACGCCGGCAATCCCAACGCGCTGTATGGCATCGTGCAGGGCGGCATGTACGAGACGCTGCGCGACGAATCGGCGCGCCATCTCATTGATATGGACTTCGACGGCTACGCCATCGGCGGCCTGTCGGTCGGCGAGCCCAAGGACGACATGACGCGCATTCTCGCCCACACCGCGCCGCAGTTGCCGGTCGACAAGCCGCGCTACCTGATGGGCGTCGGCACGCCGTCCGACCTGGTCGCGGCGGTGGCGCAGGGCATCGACCAGTTCGACTGCGTCCTGCCGACGCGCAACGCCCGCCACGGCATCCTGTTCACCCGGCGCGGCGAGCTGCGCATCCGCAACGCACGCTGGAAGCTCGACACGGCGCCGATCGACGACGAATGCGACTGCCACACCTGCCGCCATTTCAGCCGTGCCTACGTCCACCACCTGATCCGCGCCGGCGAAATCCTCGGCGCGCGGCTCGCGACGATCCACAACCTGCACTACTACCATCGCCTGATGGCCGGGATGCGCGCGGCGATCGAGGCCAGGCGCTTTGCCGACTTCACAGCCCGGTTTCATGAGATGCAAGCACTCGGGTGGTAGAATCCCGTGGATTTAACTGAACTGCCTTGATTCGGAGCGTTTACCCATGATTTCCCTTGCCCATGCACAAGCCGCCGCCGCGGCCAACCCGGGGTTCGAGCAATTCCTGCCTCTCATCGTCATCTTCGTCCTGTTCTGGTTCATGCTGATCCGCCCCCAGATGAAGCGCGCCAAGGAGCAGAAGAAGATGCTGACCGAACTGGCCAAGGGCGACGAAGTCGTCACCGCCAGCGGCCAGGTCGGCAAGGTCGCCAAGATCGGCGAGCAGTACGTGTCGCTGGAAATCGCCGACGGCGTCATCACCCACGTGCAGAAACAGTCGGTGCAGACGCTGCTGCCCAAGGGCACGATCAAAGGCTTGTAAGGCACCCGACGTGAGCAGCCTGCCCGGTGCCTCTGCTCACCCCTCCCCGCTCACCGCTTCCGGCTAAAAAATGAACCGCTTCCCGCTCTGGAAATATGTGCTCATCGGCATCACGCTGGTGGTCGCCTTCCTTTACACCCTGCCCAACTTCTTTGGCGAAGTGCCTGCGGTTCAGGTATCGCCCATGCGCACCACCGAAAAGGTCGATGCCGCCCTGCTCGGCAAGGTGGAGTCTTCGCTCAAGGCGGCCGGTCTGGGTTACCAGGGGGTGGAACTGGCGGGGAATAGCATCAAGGTGCGCCTGGCCAGCACCGACCTGCAGATCAAGGCCAAGGACGTGCTGCAGACGAGCCTCGGCGAACACTATACCGTCGCGCTGAACCTGGTGTCGGCCTCGCCGGCCTGGCTGTCGTCGATCCACGCGCTGCCGATGTATCTCGGCCTTGACTTGCGTGGCGGGGTGCATTTCCTGCTCGAGGTCGACATGAAGGCCGCGCTGGAAAAGGCGGCCATCCGCTACCAGAACGACTTCCGTACCGAACTGCGCGGCGACAAGATCCGCTATGGCGCCATCACCCGCGACGGCAGCGCCGTCACCGTGCATTTCGCCACCCGCGACCAGCGCGACGCGGCACTCAACAAGCTCTCGAATGCATTCGGCGACCTCGCCTTCACCAGCGAGGATCTGGCCGACGGCTTCACCCTGACTGCACGTCTCAAGCCGCAGGCCCAGACCAAGGTGCAGGAATTCGCCCTGCAGCAGAACATCACCACGCTCCGCAACCGCGTCAACGAACTCGGCGTGGCCGAGCCGGTGATCCAGCAGCAGGGAAATAGCCGCGTCGTGGTGCAGTTGCCTGGCGTGCAGGATACCGCCAAGGCGAAGGACATTCTCGGCCGCACTGCCACGCTGGAAATCCGCATGGTCGACGAACAGGCCGACCCGACGGCCGTCCAGCAGGGTCAGGCGCCCTTCGGCGACGACATCGTGGCCAGCCGCGAGGGCGGCAAGATCGCGGTGAAGAAGGACGTGGTGCTGACCGGCGACTCGATCACCGACGCCTCGCCGGGCTTCGACAGCACCAGCGGCCAGGCCGCCGTGCACATCAACCTCGACAGCAAGG
>JAJZRT010000781.1 GCA_021802595.1 Pseudomonadota bacterium | reverse complement strand
CGCGACCCTGATCGAGCAACACCAGATGATCGGCCAGCCGCGCCACTTCATCCATGGCGTGGCTGACATAGAGCACGGGGATCTCCAGGTCGCGATGCAGGCGCTCCAGGTACGGCAGGATTTCATGTTTGCTGTTGGTGTCGAGTGCGGAGAGCGGCTCGTCCATCAGCAGGATGCGCGGGCTGGTGAGCAGCGCGCGGCCGATGGCGACACGCTGGCGTTCGCCCCCGGAAAGCCTGGCCGGATCGCCGCGCTCGATGAGACGACCGAGTCCCAGCCATTCCACCACCTGCTCCAGCGGGACTTTTCGCGCCGGCCGTGGAATGCGCTTCAGTCCGTATTCCAGATTGGCGCGCACCGACAGGTGCGGAAACAGGCTGGCCTCCTGGAACACATAACCCAGCGGGCGTTTATGCACCGGCAAGAATGACGTTTCGTCCTGCCAGGTATCGCCGCTCACATGCAGCGTGCCGGTAGCGCGCTCCAATCCGGCGATGCAGCGCAGCAGGGTGGTCTTGCCCGAACCGGATGAACCGAACAAGGCAGTGACGCCGACCGCAGGTGCGCTGAAGGCGGCATCCAGTGCGAAACTCCCCAGTTGCAACTTGAAATGGGCCTGGATCTCGCTCATTGCAGACCCGCGCATTGGTCGTTCGTCCTGACCCTTCGACTTTGCCCAGGACTAAAGGCGATGTCGAAGGACGAACGAGATAACAGCAAGATATTGGCGTATTTTCCGTTCATGGTTCGACAGGCTCGCCACGAACGGAAGACTTTCGCGGCGCCACCTTCCACGACTTGCCGCCCGTGAGATACAAGCCCAGCAACACGATGAACGAGAACAACACCATGCCGCCCGCGAGCCACTGCGCTGCGCCGTATTCCATCGCCTCGACATGGTTGTAGATGGCGACCGAGAGCACGCGCGTCTCGCCGGGAATGTTGCCGCCAAGCATCAGTACCACGCCGAACTCGCCGACCGTGTGCGCAAAGGCGAGAATGACCGCCGTGAGAAAACCCGGACGCGCCAGCGGCACGGCCACGCTGAAGAAGCGATCCCACACGCCCGCACGCAAAGTGGCTGCCACTTCCAGCGGACGTTTGCCCATCGCCTCGAACGCGTTCTGGATAGGCTGCACCGCAAAAGGCATCGAGAACAGCACCGAGCCGATGACCAGCCCGGCGAAGGTGAACGGCAGCGCGCCGAGATGCAATGCCGCCGTCAGCTCGCCCACGATGCCACGCGGCCCCATCAGCAGCAGCAGGTAGAAGCCGAGCACCGTCGGCGGCAACACCAGCGGCAATGCCACCAGCGCCGCCACGATACCTTTGTACCACTTGCGGCTGTGCGCCAGCCACCACGCCAGCGGTGTCGCGATGAACAACAACAGCAGCGTGACGGCGCCGGCCAGCTTGAGCGTCAGCCAAACCGCCTGCAGATCGTCCGGATCCAACGCGTTCATGAAAAATTCACCTCAATGCAAGTCGTAGCCAAAGCTGCGAATGATCGCCACGGCCTTCCCGCTCTTCAGGAATTTGAGAAATTCCTGCGCCGCTGTCTTGTCCTTTGCGGAACTCAACAGCACCGCGCTCTGACGGATGGGACTGTACATGTCCGCCGGCACCAGCCACCAGGAACCTTCGGTCACCTTTCCATCCCTGGTGATTTGCGACAGCGCGATGAAGGCCAGCTCGGCATTTCCCGTCGCTGCAAACTGGTAGGTCTGCGCTATGCTTTCGCCTGTCACCAGTTTGCCCTGCACGCGATCCCACAACCCCAGTCGTTCCAGCGTCTCTTTTGCGGCCAACCCGTAAGGAGCGAGCTTGGGGTCGGCATAAGCCAGTTTTTTGTAGCTGCCCTTGCCCAGCACGGCCCCCTTGTCATCCACATAACCCGGCTGTGCGCTCCACAACACCAGCTTGCCAAAGGCATAGACGAAACGCGAGTCGGAAACGGTCAGCCCTTCCTCCTCCAGCTGCTTCGGATTCTTCTCGTCCGCGGACAGGAACACGTCGAACGGCGCACCCTGCTTGATCTGCGAGTAGAACTTGCCACTGGAACCGAGGCTGACCTTCACTGCATGCCCGCTTTCCTTCTGGAACAGGTCGACGATCTGCTGCATCGGCGCCGCAAAATTTGCGGCCACCGCGACATTGACTTCGCCAGCAGCCACCGGCCGGATCACCGCCGCAAACAGCAACGCCCCAAACGCAAGCAGCCAACCGGATCTGTTCGATGCCATTCTTTTTCCCCTCATGCATTGACCGCCAGGATAACGTGCGAGGCCTTGATCAGCGCACACGCCTTTACCCCATCCTTGAGTCCCAGGGATTTGATACTGTCGTTGGTTACGATGGCCGCCACGGTCTTGCCGCCTGCCAGTTCTATGATGACCTCTCCGTTCACCGCTCCTTCCTGGCAGCGCACCACGGTGCCGTGCAACTCGTTGCGTGCACTGGTCTTGAATCCTTCCGAAGTGGTCACGATCACCCAGGGCGCCTTGACCATCGCATAGGCCTCCGTGCCGACTTTCAGTCCGAGATGATCCACGCTCTCATTGGTGATCACCGCAGCGATCGAATCGCCGCCGCCGATATCCATCACAACCTCCGAGTTGACCGCCCCGAGCTTGATGCTTTTGATCTTGCCCAGGAACTGATTGCGTGCACTCGTCTTCATGTCGAATCTCCTTATCAAGTGGTAATACTGATCAAAGTCATCCATCACTTCCGCCAGTTTCTTGAGCACCTGCTCGCGCTCCTGCTCAAGGCGCCTGTACGCTCCCGCCACCCGGCGGCCGTAGTTGGTGAGCGTCGTTCCCCCGCCCTTCGAACCGCCGGTCTTGCGTTCCACCAGCGGCTGCTCGGAAAGATTGTTGATCGCCTCCACCGCTTCCCACGCAGCCTTGTAGCTCATGCCCATGGCGCTTGCCGCCGCCGAAATGGAACCTGTCGCGTCGATACGCTCCAGCAATTCCAGATGGTCCCAGCGCCGCCCCTTGGCGATCTTCAGTTTGGAGACCGTCCCCGGTTCGGTTTTTTTCTCAGCTGTCGATTGAGCCATGTTGTCCTCACACGTTATACCTTGTGCC
>JAJZRT010000780.1 GCA_021802595.1 Pseudomonadota bacterium | reverse complement strand
AATCGATGGCGTGCGCCTGGGCGGAAACCAGGGCGAAGCCGAGGACGGTGGCGAAGCGGTTCAAAGCGGTCATGTCTGCTCCTGTGTTCAGGGGGCCGGCAGGGATGGGGCCTGGCAGCCGGATTCAGGCTGAAAGGAGCAATATGCGTGCCCTGGCAGGCAAAAAAACAGACAAGCTATTGATTTTAAATGAATATGACCCGGGAGCCGCGCTGACTTGCACGCATTCGGGCCCGGAATTTCACTCGCCGGAATGACGAAATTCAGTCAGTGCCGCCAACAAGCTGGTCCGAACGGGTGAAGGTCCAGGTACGGGTGATCGACAGGATGTCGGCCTTTTTGCGCATCTCGTCTGGGAAAGGCGCGTAGGGCGCAGCGAGCTGGACGATCTTGATCGCCGCGGTGTCGAGGATCTTGGAGCCGGAGGAGCGGTCGATGTCGACGCTCTCGATGCGGCCATCGGAATAGATCGAGACGGTCAGCCGCAGGCTGCCGTAGATGCCCTGGCGACGCGCGGCTTCGGGATAGTTGACGTTGCCGATGCGCTCGACCTTGGTGACCCAGTCCTCGACGTAGCGCGCAAACGCGTATTCGCGCACGTTGGCGCCGACGAAGGCACGTTTGGGACGTTTCTGGTATTCGTCCCATTGCTGCGAGATGCGTGCCTGCAACTGCGCCATTTCCCGTGCCTGGGCGTCGAGCTGGCTGGCATCGACGGTAGGCTGCGCGGTGGCAGGCTCTGGGGATGGCGTGTTTTGCAGCTGGTTGTCGGATTTCAATTGGCTCAGCAGGGTCTTGGCCTGCTTTTCGAGCGTGGCCACCTTCGCCTGCAGGGCGGCCTCCTCATCCCCCGTCTGGCTGCGGGCGCTGGCGGGGAGCGGGCTTTTCAGACGGCGGTCCTCGTCGGTATTGCCGCCGCCTGCCAGGTTCACCTGCCCCAGCGCATCGGGGTTGAGCGGCGATTCCGCGGTCTTGGCGTTGACCAGCACCACTTCCATCGGCAGGTTCGGGTCCTCGAACAGGTGCGGGTTGACGTGCACGAACTGGGTCGACAGCACCATGCCGTGCACCGCCGCCGATGCCAGCAGGGCCAGCGCCATGCGCGTGCCTTGCTTGGAGGGAGCGGCGAGAGTGGGAGGCGGGGCAGACACCATGAGGACCGGATGTGGGGGCAGACCTGATTTTACGGAAGCGCGACGCTGCTGTCAGGCGGTGTGTCCAGCGTCTCCCGGTACTCGGCGTGAAAGCTGATATCGAGCAGGTCGATGTTCGATATCGCGAGCAGCACCTTCGTTCCCGGCGCGACACCGGCCACCGAGGGCGCACGCGTCACCATCGGCAGGGCGTCGAAGCGGACCAGGTCTTCGCGGATGACGCTGGCGGTGACCTCATGGACCTCTTCCTGGATCAGCCAGCGCAGCATCCAGTAACGCTCCAGCCGCCGCTGGAATTCATTGTAGGCGTCGTACGCCAGTTCGAAATCGCGTACCGTAGAAAACAGCTGCTCGCTCCGCGGCGGGTAGACGGGATCGGTTCCCTGCACGATGCTGATCAGCTGGCGCTGGTTCACGAGGTCGACATAGCGCCGCAGGGGCGACGACGACCACGCGTACTGGTCGACCCCCAACCCCACGTGCGGATCGGGCGAGGTCGTCATGCGCGTCTTGCCGTTGGCCTGCGCGCGGTAGATGCCGGGCACGCGCTTTTCCGCCAGCCAGCCGCCCCAGTGCGCGTTGGCGAAGATCATCAACTCCGACACCACCTTGTCGATCGGGCTGCCGCGCCTGCGCGGCACGATGCGGATGCGCTCGCCGTCGAGCTTGAAGTTGTAGTCGACGCGATCCACGGTATCGGCCTTGCCGCGCCCGGCTTCCAGCACGGCGGCGAAGTCGTGCAGCCATTCCAGTTCGCGGCGGTAGGGGTAGTCGGGGAAATCCGGGTTGCGCAGCGTGTCGGCGTTGAATTCGGTTTCCAGTGTCTCGTGACGCAGGTTGTCCGCGATGTGCACCATTTCGAGTTTGGTCTCGGTGCCGAGCACGCGCAGGTCCGATGCAACGTCGACATACAGCGACAGCGCCGGGCAGTCGTGGGTCTCGCCCAGCGTGTAGTGGTGGATCAGCGCATCCGGCAGCATGGTGATCTTGTCGCCGGGGAAGTAGACAGTGGAGAGTCGCTCGCGCGCCACCTTGTCGAGCTCCGAGCCCGGCGCGATGCCCAGGGCCGGCGCCGCGATGTGGATGCCGACGCGGACGCTGCCGTCGTCGCGCCACTGCACCGACAGCGCGTCGTCGATCTCGGTGGTCGCCTCGTCATCCATCGAGAAGGCGCGCACTTCGCTCTTCGGCAGTTCGGGTGGGTCAAGCGGCTCGGTGACCGGCGCAAACCCGGTGCCGCGCGGAAACCATTCCAGCAGGAACGTCGCGAGATGGAAGTCGAGCGTCGACGGGATCGCACCGCAGCGTTCGATCAGCCTCACCTGCGACAGTCCGGTGGTAGCCGCCGCCTCCTCCAGCGCCTTGTATTCCAGCGTATTCTTGTCCGGCGCGATCAGGATGCGCGGGATCAGCGACGTGTATTCGGGCGGCAGGCGGAAAGCAGCCAGCTCGGCGGCCAGATGCGCCTGTCGTTCGGCCGCGATGCGCTTCTTCTCCATCCCGGCCTTGGCCGCCGCCAGCGTCTCGGCCGGCGCCGGGCGGTAGCGGCCCTTGCCGCGCTTGTGGAAATAGATCGGCGAGCCATGCAGCTTCAGCAGCAGCGCCACCGACTCCGCCGGGCGCGGCGCGTGGCCGTAGTAGTCCTGCGCCAGCTGCTCGAAGCCGAACTCGTCGGTGCCGGCCGCTTCCCACAGGAAGTCGGCGTCCAGCTCGGCCGTCAGCGTCTCGGCCTCGGTCATCACCTCGGCGGGCGTCGGCGCGGCAAAGCGCAGCAGCACATTTGCCGTCTTGATCTTGCTGCGCTTGCCCGAGGCAGCCTCCACCTGTGCCGTGGCCTCGGTTTCGGACAGGATGGAACCGGCCTTGAAATGGCCGTCCTCTTCAAAAATCAGGTGCATGGAAAATCAGAAATCCAGAAGGGTTTGGAAGTGGCGCTCGAAGCCGGCA
>JAJZRT010000779.1 GCA_021802595.1 Pseudomonadota bacterium | reverse complement strand
GTGCCAGCCTGCACCACGTTCACGCTCGACAGCGGGCCGAGATTGGCCTCGACCGTGTTGCGGCCCAGCGCATTGCCGGTGTCGGGCAGATCGAGTGCGATGCGCGGCGGATTGCCGACGGTGAAGCCGGCCGGCGTGGCAGCCAGCGGTTTCTTGAGCGTCACGCGCACCACGACCTTGCCGCCGGGCAGGGTCGTGGTATCGACGCTTTGCACTGCATTGCCGGTTGGCGGCGCGTCGGCAGCGCGCACCGCGAACGGCAGCATCAAGCCAGTGAATAGGATGAGCCCGAACAGGTGACGGGTCATTTTCTGGGCAATTTTCGGCAATGCATTCATGTCAGCCTCTTTGGAATTCAGTACTTCAAATCATTCTTGCAGGTTCAGGGTGCTGGTGCGTTCCGACCAGTCCCCGGCGCTGTCCTGGACAATTTCGCGCAGGGTCACTTCGCTGTCGGTGATCTGCGTGATGAGGCCGAAATTCTGGCCCATGTAATTGCCCTTCTTGACGTGGTAGACCGCGTTGTCCGGCGTCTTGATCACTGCCTGGATCACACCCTTCTGCGACAGCACGCCCACCATCTTCAGCGTTTCCAGAGAGAACGCCTCCAGCGGTTCTTTCGGGCGGGTCAGGTCAGGCTGTATTCCGCCGCCGCCACCCGTCGAGAGCTTCCTCGGCTTGAAGGGATCGGGCAGATCAAAGGCGTTGTAACTGAACGGTTCGTAGGGCTTGACCTCGGGCAGCGGCTCGATCTTGCCCTGCATGTCCTTGCCCGTTTCAGCGACGAATCGGTGCAGGTCGTCCATGTCGCCGCTACCGCAGCCACTCAACCCGGTGACGATCAATACGATGGCCAGGCGCTTCATTTCTTTTGCTCCTTGGCTTGATGTTTCTGGGCGCTGATTTCATCGTCATCCAGATAACGGTAGGTCTTGACGGTGGCGTCCATGTTCAACACACCGTCCTTGGCTGGCTCCATGGAAATATCCTGCATCGTCACGATGCGCGGCAGTTTGGAGACGTCGCTGACGAAGGCTGCAATGTCATGGTAGCCACCGCTCACCTTGACGTGGATTGGCGTCTCCGCATAGAACTCCGACACGGTTTCGGCAGCGGGCTTGAACAGGTCGAACTGCAATCCACGCCCCAGACCGGCCTGGTTGATGTCCGTGATTAGCGCATCCATTTCCTGCTTGTTGGGCAACTGTTTCAGCAACGCGCCGAACGCCTGCTGGATGTCAGCCAACTGCTTCTTGTAGGCTTCCAGATTGATGGCCTGGTTTTTCTTCGTGGTGAACACGCTGCGCAACTCGGTTTCCTTCTGCTTTGCGGCATCAAGCGTCTCCATGCCGCTGCGCCAATCGAACCACCACCCTGCCAGGATGATCGCGATACACAACAAGGCCAATGCGACGAGTTTGGTCGGCAGCGGCCAATCGGCCAGCGTTTTCAGATCGAGTTTATTGAGTTCGTCCAGGGTCATGCCTTGCCCCCATTGTCTTTCGCGTTGTCCGATTGCTGGTGCGTCTGCTTGACGGTCAGCACAAACTCGTTGGCACGCAGATTATTCACGGTGGCGGCCTTGATCTCGACCAGGCTGGCCGATTCGAACCAGGGCGAGCCGTCGAGATTGCGCATCAGCGTGGAGACGCGCGCACTCGACTGGGTGTAGCCGCTGATGGTGACGACATCGCCTGCCTGCTTGAAGGACTTGAGATAAAGCCCGTCGGGCAGCAGGCGGATCATCTGATCAAACAGATGGACGACTTCGGTCCGGTTGGACTGAAGGGTCTCGACGACCTGCTTGCGCGCCAGCAAGGCCTGGGTCTGTTCGCGGATCTTCTTGATTTCGCCGATCTGGCTGTCGAGCTTGGCGATCTCCTGATCCAGGTAGGCATTGCGTGCCTCCTGGGTCGACTGCCGCGCAGCGATCACGCTATGGCCGAGGACGACAACGAGAACGCCCGCCGCAACGGCAATGCCGAGCAGGATGTTGAACTGGCGCCGCCGGGCGGCACGCGCGAGTTCACGGTGGGGGAGCAGGTTAATGCGGATCATTGTGGGTCAAACCTCCGCATGGCAAGGCCGCAAGCGACAAAGAGGGAAGGCGCATCGGCGGTCAGTGCCTGCGGCCGGATCTTGGGGCCGACTGCCATGTTGGCAAACGGATTGACGACCATCGTCGGCGTGCCGGTGCGCTGGGCGACGACTTCGTCGATGCCGGGAATCATGGCGCCGCCACCGGCCAGCAGGATCTGATCGACCTTGCGATACTGGGTCGAGGTGGTGAACAGCTGCAGGGCGCGGCCGATCTCCATTGCCAGGGTTTCGCTGTAGGGCTGCAGCACTTCCATGTCGTAGCTTTCGGGCAGGGTGCCCTTGCGCTTGGCATTTTCGGCTTCTTCGCTGGTCATGCCGTAGCGGCGCGAAATCTCGTTGTTGAGCTGGTTGCCGCCGAAGCCGTGTTCGCGCAGGTAAACCGACTCGTTGTCGTTGAGGATGTTGATGTGCATGTTCTGCGCGCCCACATCGATGATCGCCACGGTCTGCCCGGCGCCGCTGTTCGGCAGCAGGTAGGCGATCTGCTCGTAGGCGGTTTGCGTGGCATAGGACTCGACATCCATGACCAGTGCCTTGAGGCCAGCCGCCTCGACGGCCGCCACGCGATCCTCGACCTTTTCCTTGCGCGCCGCGGCTAGCAGGATCTGCACATCATCGGGACTGCCGGGTGACGGGCCGAGCACCTGAAAATCCAGATTCACTTCGTCGAGTGAGAACGGGATGACCTGATTGGCCTCGGCCTCCACCTGGTTTTCCAGATCGACGCCCTTGAGGCTGGCGGGCGCCAGGATTTTTTTGGTGATGACCGCCGAAGAAGGCAACGCCAGGGCAACGTTCTTGATCCGCGTCCCCAGGTTCTTCCAGGCAGTACGCAAGGCATCCGCCACCTGATCGAGGTTGGCGATATTGCCGTCCGTCACGGCATCCTTGGGCAAGGGCTCGATGACATAGCGCTCCACGCGCAGCATGCCCTTCCCTGCGTCGGACAATTCCACCAGCTTGACCGCGGTCGTGCTGATGTCGAGTCCCAGGATGGGCAGGC
>JAJZRT010000778.1 GCA_021802595.1 Pseudomonadota bacterium | reverse complement strand
TCATCATTACCACCGGGTTGACGCTGGCCTTCGGCGACACCAGCGGCGGCTTCCGCAAGCTGGTACAGATCGTGTTCGGCCTGTCGATCGCGTTCGCCGCGTCGTCATTCTTCCTGACTTTCTTCAGTTTCAGCGGCGGAGCAGTACTGGCATGAGCGCGGCTGATATGAACACATCCAATGCTGACACACCCTGCCTCGCCAATGGTTTCGATATTCCGCTGCATCGCTCGCTGACCGAACCCATCCTGCTGGGAGGTGCACCGCGCACAGTGGCGATTGCCAACGGCACGCTGGCCGCCGCCGTGGGACTCGGGCTGCAACTCTGGCTGCCCGGCATGGCGTTGTGGATAGTCGGACACTCGCTGGCCGTGTGGGGCGCGCGACTGGATACGCAGTTCATGGCGGTCTTCGCCCGGCACATCAAGCACCGGCAGCTGCTGGACGTGTGAGGACGATCCCATGATGCACCTCGCCGAATACCGCAAGCGCCCCACGTTGCTTGCCGACTGGCTGCCCTGGGCCGGTCTGGTCGCGCCCGGCGTCGTGTTGAACAAGGATGGCTCGTTCCAGCGCACGGCACGCTTTCGCGGGCCGGATCTGGACAGCGCGACCCATGGCGAACTGATCGCGACCTCTGCGCGATTGAACAATGCGCTGCGCCGGCTTGGGTCGGGCTGGGCGTTGTTCGTCGAGGCCGAGCGACGCGAAGCGGCGGACTATCCTAATTCCACGTTCCCCGAACCGCTGTCCTGGCTGGTTGATGAAGAACGCCGCGCCGCGTTCGAGGAGGCCGATAGCCACTTCGAGAGCGCCTACCACCTGACGCTGCTGTACCTGTCGCCCGAGGAATCGACGGCGCGCGCCGCCAAGCTGCTGTACGAGAACAGCAGGGTCGAAGGCGTGGACTGGCGCGAGCGGCTGGAGGGCTTCGTGTCGGAGAGCGAACGCGTCTTCGGCCTGCTCGAAGGGGTGATGCCGGAAATCGCCTGGCTCGACGATGGTCAGACCCTGACCTACCTGCATGCCTGCGTATCCACGCGCCGGCATCCGGTGGCCGTGCCCGAGGTGCCGATGCACCTCGATGCGCTGCTGGCCGATGAGCCACTGGTGGGCGGGATTGCGCCGATGCTAGGCGCCCAGCACCTGCGCGTGGTGTCGGTGCGTGGCTTCCCGACCTCGACCTGGCCGGGTCTGCTCGATGACCTCAACCGCCTGGGCTTCGCCTACCGCTGGAGCACACGCTTCCTGTGCCTCGACAAGGCCGAGGCCGAGAAGGGATTGAGCCGCTTGCGCCGGCAGTGGTTCGCCAAGCGCAAGAACATCGTGGCACTGCTGCGCGAGACCCTGTTCCAGCAGGAAAGTCCGCTGGTTGATTCGGATGCGTCGAACAAGGCGGCCGATGCCGACGCGGCATTGCAGGAACTGGGCAGCGACCAGGTGTCGTCACCGTGCTCGACTCCGACGCGACCGCCGCTGAAGAAAAACTCCGCGCAATCGAGCGAACCATCCAGGGCCGCGGCTTCGTGACGATCCCCGAGACCTTGAACGCGGTCGATGCCTGGCTGTCGTCGATTCCGGGACACGCCTACGCCAACGTGCGCCAGCCCATCGTCTCGACCCTGAACCTCGCGCACATGATGCCGGTCTCCGCCGTGTGGGCCGGGCAGGAGCGCAATACCCACCTCGACGGCCCGCCGCTGATCGTGACGCGCACCGATGGCGCGACGCCGTTCCGGCTGGTCACGCACATCGGCGACGTGGGTAACACCCTGGTGGTCGGCCCCATCGGCATGGGCAAGTCTGTGCTGCTGGCGACGCTGGCCTTGCAGTTCCGCCGTTATGCCGGATCGCGCATCTTCGCCTTCGACATGGGGCGTTCGATTCGCGCCACCGTGCTCGGACTAGGCGGCGAGCACTACGACCTGGGCGCGGACGGTGCCATGGCCTTCCAGCCACTGGCCCGCATCGACCAGGACAGCTACCGCGCCTGGGCAGCCGAGTGGATCCAGGGCCTGTTGATTCACGAAGGCGTGGTCGTCGGGCCGGACGAGAAGGAGATCGTGTGGTCGGCGCTGAACAGTCTCGCCAGCGCGCCGCTCGATCAGCGCACGCTGACCGGATTATCCGTGCTGCTGCAATCGAACGCACTGCGCCAGGCGCTGCAACCTTATGTGCTGGGCGGCGCACACGGCAAGTTGCTCGACGCCGACCATGACCGGCTCGGTTTCGCCGACGTGCAGGCGTACGAGATGGAAGTGCTGATGCACAGCAAGGCGGCGGCACTGGCGGTACTGCGCTACCTATTCGCGCGCTTCGAGGAACGCCTTGATGGTGCCCCGACACTGTTGATCCTCGACGAGGCCTGGCTGTTCCTCGACGACCCGGTGTTCGCCGCACGGATCCGCCAGTGGTTGAAGACGCTGCGCAAGAAGAACGTCTCGGTGATCTTCGCCACACAGTCTCTCGCCGACATCAAGGACTCGACCATCGCCCCGGCCATCATCGAGAGCTGCGTGAACCGTATCTTCCTGCCCAATCCACAAGCCACCGAACCGCAGATTCGCGTCATCTACGAAGGCTTTGGCCTCAATGCGCGGCAGATCGAGATCGTGGCGCAGGCCCAGCCCAAGCGCGACTATTACTACCAGTCGCGGCTCGGCAATCGTGTCTTCGATCTGGGGCTCGGGCCTGTGACGCTGGCGTTTGCCGGTGCGGCCAGACCTGAGGACCAGCGCGCCATCGACGCCGTTTCTGCGTCGGTGCCGCCGGCGGACTTCGCGGCCGCCTGGCTGCGCCATCGCGGCCTCAACTGGGCTGCGGATCTGATCCCGTCGTTCCCCTTCGCCCCGTCCATCCCCAAGGAGAATCCGTCATGAAAAAAGCCTTGCCTGCCATCGCCGCCGCCGTGCTCATGGCCGTGATGCCCGCTGCTCAGGCGCAATGGGTGGTGATCGACCCAGCCAACCTCGTGCAGAACATCCTGACCGCCGCCCGTTCTCTGCAGCAGATCAACAACCAGATCCAGCAACTGCAGAACGAAGCGCAGATGCTGACCAACCAGGCGAAGAACCTGACCAGTCTCCCCTTCAGCGCGCTCAATCAACT
>JAJZRT010000777.1 GCA_021802595.1 Pseudomonadota bacterium | reverse complement strand
CGTCGACGAGGCCGCGGCCCTGCGCCACGACGCGATCGCGACGATCGCCTGCAAGGCGGCGGTCAAGGCGCACGACCGGCGGGGAGAGGGGGAGGCCTACAAGCTCCTCGACGCCTTGAAGGACTGCCGCGACGGCTCCTGCTGCCCGCACGGGCGGCGCGCGATGATCGCGCTCGACCGCGCACCCGGCCTCGAACGCGGCTACGCTTTCGAAAAGCTCGCGCAGCACGACGCACGCGCGTGGCAGGGGATGCGCGAGCAGGCGCGCGCGCGCGTGAAGCCGGTGTCCGAGCTGCCGATCTACGGCTCCGACCGCTACGGCGACGTGCTGAAGCTCGCACGGGCGAATCTCGCCGCGCTGGGCGTCGAGCAGAGCGTCCGCCTCAAGCAGGCGAACGTGCTGGAGCTGCCGCCGCCAGCGCCCACCGGCGTGCTGGTCGCGAATCCGCCGTACGGCGTGCGGCTCGCCGAGCAGGACGAGCTCGCCGCCTTCTATCCCCGGCTCGGCGACATGCTGAAGCAGAAGTACTCGGGCTGGACCGCGTATCTCTTCTCTGCCGACATGCGATTGCCCAGGCTCATCGGGCTCAAGGCGAGCCGGCGCACGCCGCTCTACAACGGCGCACTGGAATGCCGGCTGTTCGAGTACCGGCTCATCTCGGGCGCGATGCGCCCTCCACGCAGTCGGGAGTGAGGGGTGTGAGGAGCAAGGCTCTCGCACCGCTGGCCGCGATGTCCTGCGCATCCTCCTGCCTCCTGCCTCCTGCCTCCTGCCTCCTGCCTCCTGCCTCCTGCCTCCTGACGCCTGCCCCCTGACGCCTAGCGCTGCGCGCTTCGCGCGCCTGTCAACGGCCTGTCCGCTGCGTCCGTTGGTACGCGCAGGCTTCCGTCCGCCGTCAACGGAGCCGATGCGAACGCGCCGCTGCGCAACGGCACGGTATTCGTCATGTCACGCCAGCGGGCGACGGCGCCACGCCACAGGGGACGACCATGGACCGACTGCAGACGCTCACGATACTGAACGCGCTTGCCAACGGCATACATCCGGCAACCGGACAGCAATTTCCCGCGGACAGCCCTTACCAGCATCCCGACACGGTGCGCGCGCTGTTCAGCGCCGTGCGCGCGCTCGAGGGCGCAACGACGGAGGCCAGGCCGGCGCCCGCGCCGTCCAGGCCGCGCCCGTCATCCGGGCCCGAAAACCTGGGCTCGCGCTGGACGCCGGAGGAAGAGCACCGCCTCGCGGCCGCATTCGATGCAGGCAAGCGCGTGAGCGAACTCGCCGCACTGCACGGGCGCAGCGTGGCGGCGATCGAGGCGCGGCTGCTCAAGCTCGGAAAAATCGACGCGTCGGCCGTGACCGCATCGCTGCGCTACGGTGCGAAGCCGGCGCTGCGCGGTGAGGGGTGAGCGCTTCGCGATGAGGAGTAAGGAGTAAGGGGAGTAAGGAGTAAGGGGGCGAGTCTCAGCGTTAGTCGAACACTTTTTTGACACGTGTATGACCGAGTCTCAGCGTTAGTCGAACACTCATAGCGCACCTTTAAATGGTTTCTGAAGCCGATGATAGGGGATGGTGACGATCAGGGGCTGTTCGGCCGGAACGCTGCGCCGCAGGGCGAAGCAGCGGATCGCCCGTGCCGCGAAATCAACCTCACAGCGCACGAGACGATGCCGCCAGGAAGGGCTTACCGCAAAGGTCTGTCCGAGCAGGTGCACTTGACCGCGCTCGTTGGTGCGACGGATGTAGATCATCAAACCGGTCAGCGGGGCGTCCAAATCGAGGCGAAAGCCAGCAGGCACGGGCACCCGATCCGGGGTGCTGTCGGCGTTGCTGGCATGACGTGCTCGATGCGCCGAGATGTATTCGTCGGAAACGGCCTGCAAGTGAGCAACGCTCCTTACCTGATGGCGCTGCCAGACCTTGCCCTGCCACAGCGCGTTGAACCCCTCGATGGTGTTCTGCATGCCGTGCTCCAGCGGCGGCACGAACACTGGGACGACCTGCAGCTGCAGGCACAGTCGGCTGATCGTCCCTACCGTGTCGCGAAACTGGTGCGCGCCCTGAAACACGGTGTCGTTGTCGAACTGGGCGTAACCGGGCAGACCCTCGCGTTTCCAGCGCCGCAGCAGCAGCGGCACTGTCTGTCGCGTGCTCTTGCCGTCCATGATCCAAGCGTCGCTTACGGCGCCATGCAGACTCTTGGCCGTCAGCACATCGACCACCGGCCCGCCCGCGATCTTCAAGCCCTCGATGAAGTCGAAGCAATCCACCTCAGCGTGCCCGGCGGCCACCGCCGGAAGATACCACCCCTTGGGCGGCGCCGGCCGGCGTACACGTCGTGTGCCATCCTGGACGCCATGGCGGGCGAGCACACGATTGATAGTTGCAAGCGAGGGACGAGCGCTCGAGCGCGTGCGCAGCGCTTCGGAAATGGCTTGCGCGCCGAATTCGCCCAATACCCCGTTGCGCAACCGCAAGCGCAGGTCGATGATCTTCTGCTCGACTCTGATATCGGTTCGGTTCCATGCACGGCCGCGTTTGTGGTCGGTGAAATCGACACGGTCCAATCGTTGCCCGCCAGCACGGCCGACCCAATACGCAACAGTGCTCACGCTCACCCCAAACCTGCGCGCCACGGCGCGCTGCCTCTGGCCGGCGCGCACCAGGCGGACCATCTGCAAGCGTTGCTCTTCGCGCCGTGTTTTTTAGCCATGGAAGGCCTTATGAAAAAGCCAAAACCTAACCCAAAGTGTTCGGCTAACGCTGAGACTCCGGTGTTCGATTAACGCTGAGACTTACCCAGTAAGGAGTAAGGAGGGAGGAGGGAGGAGGGAGCCGGCGCGCGGCGTCGCGCCTGGCTCACGGGTCACGAGTCACGGCTTTCAGACGATGTTGAGATGGTCGATGCCGCCCATCACGTCCTTGTCTTTCGCTTCCTTGCTGTTGAGCTTGATCGCGAGCCTCAGCTCGTTCACCGAGTCGGCATTGCGCAGCGCGTCTTCGTAGCTGATCTCGCCGGCCTCGTACAGGTCGAACAGGTGCTGGTCGAAGGTCTGCATGCCGAGCTCGCGGGACTTCGCCATGATCGACTTGATCTCGTGCACCT
>JAJZRT010000776.1 GCA_021802595.1 Pseudomonadota bacterium | reverse complement strand
CCGAGCTATGTGCCGAACCAGGGCGTCAGCAATACAAGAGATTACATTGTGAAGGCCGATTACGGAAACGGCGGATTGAAGCTGGGCGGTGCCTATTTGAACGCCGGCACGGCCGCGGGCCTGCCGGACTGGAAAGCCTATGCCATTACGGGGAGCTACGATATCGGTGCGTTCAGTGTCGGCGGCGGCTGGCAGCAGGAGAAGGACATCAATGGGGTGTCGGGCGCCGACCGCAACGACTACACGCTGGGCGCTGCGGTCAAGGTCGGCAACAAGGGCACGGCCAAGATCCAGTATGCGGGTGCCGGCAACCTGAGCGGTGTTTCCAATACCGGCGCCAAGCAGTGGGCGGCCGGTTACGATTACGCGTGGGACAAGGACACGACACTGTACGCCGCCTATGCCAGGACCAACAATGATGCCAGTGCCGCGTTTAGCGCATTTGACTATGGTCATGGAAACGAGGGGGTGCCGACGATCGTGGCAGGCAATAGTCCCTGGGCGGTCTCAGTGGGCATAGCCTACAAGTTTGACGTAGGCGTGCTGCCGCATTGATTGACCGCGGAGGCGGGGCGCGGGTGCGTTTCGCCTTGCGGTGGCCCAGCGCATCGTGGCCAATCAGATCAGCCGGACCTAGCCATATCAGGAGGCAGTCATGCAGGCGAAGGGCGACAAGGAACGGCCGTTCGTGCCGTTGCGGATCGCGGTGTTGACGATTTCCGACACCCGTGACGAGAGCAGCGACACCTCCGGACAGGCGCTGATCGAGCGACTGCAAACCGTCGGGCACGTGCTCGCCGAGCGGGCCATCATGCGCGACGATATCTATCAGGTGCGCGCGATCGTATCGCGCTGGGTCGCTGACGACAAGGTAAACGCGATTCTGACCACTGGTGGCACAGGCCTCACCGGGCGCGACCGCACGCCGGAGGCGATCCGGCCATTGCTCGACAAAGAGATCGAGGGTTTCGGCGAGACGTTCCGGGCCATCTCCTACGAGGAGATCCGGACCTCGACGCTGCAGTCGCGTGCCTTCGCCGGAATCGTGCGCGATACCTTCATTTTCTGTCTTCCCGGATCAACCGGAGCCTGCCGCACCGCGTGGGATCGTCTGATCAGGGATCAGCTCGACTACCGCAATCGGCCGTGCAACCTGGTGGAAATGCTGCCGCGGTTGCTCGAAACCTGAAGGACATGGCTGAATGAATGGTCCGCCCGTCATGCGCTCTGTGTCAGACGCCAGCGATCACGGATCGGCGCCCATCTTTTCCGTCGAACAGGTCCGACGATACCTGGTTGTGCGCGCACTGCCAGTGGTGGACACGGAGGTCGTGGCGACGGAAACGGCAATGGGGCGCGTGCTTGCCGAAGACCAGTGTTCTTCCATAAACGTCCCCAGCGCGGATAACAGTGCCATGGACGGTTATGCGCTGACCAGCCGTGATTGCGCGAAGGCTGGGGAGTTTCGTCTTGCGGTGTCTCAGCGCATCGCGGCCGGTCAGGTCGGGCGGCCGCTCGCGCCTGCCACCGCCGCGCGCATATTCACCGGGGCGTGGCTGCCGCCCGGTGCCGACGCCGTGGTGATGCAGGAGCAGTGCCGGAGCGAGCCGGATGGAGCGGTGGTAATTACAGGCCCGGTGACGTGCGGTGCGAACGTTCGGCATGCAGGCGAAGACATCGCCGTGGGTGCCTGTGTCCTTAGCCGGGGCCGGCGCCTGCGCGCCCAGGATCTCGGACTTGCGGCTTCCGTGGGACTGGCGCGACTGCCGGTATTCCGCCGGCTGCGCGTGGCGCTTGTGTCCACGGGCAACGAACTCGTTGAGCCGGGAGCGGGTCTGGGTCCGGGCCAGATTTACAACTCCAATCGTTACACCCTGTCGGGGCTGATTCAGGGATTGGGCTGCGAGCAGCTTGATATCGGCCGAGTGCCGGATGATCCGGGGCAAACCCGCGAGGCGCTGGAACGCGCGGCCGAGGCCGCGGATCTCGTGATCGCTGCTGGCGGGGTTTCCGTTGGCGAGGAGGATCACGTCAAGGCGACCCTCCGGGCTCTGGGGAATCTCGATCTGATGCAGGTGGCGATCAAGCCCGGCAAGCCGTTTGCTTTTGGACGTATCGGCACGACCCCGTTTCTGGGGCTGCCGGGTAATCCCGTGTCGGCATTCGTGACTTTTTGCCTGTTTGCGCGTCCTTTCATTCTGTGCTGTCAGGGTGTCGCGCGCGGTCAAGGCGGCGCGGATGCGGCGCCACGGAGCTTCCCGGTCGTGGCGGGCTTTGAGTGGTCGGGGAGAAAAAAGCGGCGGGAGTATTTGTGCGCGCGACTGCGTTGGACGGAAGACGGTGTCACCATCGCCGAGATCTGTCCCAACCAGGGTTCGGCAGTGCTCAGTTCTGCCACTTGGGCGGAGGGACTGATCGAGGTCCCGGAGAGTCACGTCGTGGCTCATGGGCAGATGGTCTGGTTCCTTCCTTTCTCCGAACTGCTTTTCTAAAGAAGGCCGCCCAATGAATGACACAGCGGCTGTGAGCGGTCTTACCCATCTCGATGCGCACGGCAAGGCGTGCATGGTGGACGTATCGGGAAAAGCTGTGACGGTGCGCTCTGCCACGGCGACGGCACAGGTGCGCATGCGCCCGGAGACATTGCGCTTGATTCTGACAGAAGGCCACAAAAATGGCGATGTCCTGGCGGTGGCGCGGATTGCCGGTATTCAGGCGGCCAAGCGTTGCGCCGAAATGATCCCGTTATGTCATCCGTTACTGCTGAGCTCGGCTAGCATTGAGTTCAACCCCGATGTGGCAACCAGCGTGCTGAGGGTTCTTGCCACCTGCCGGATCGCAGGCCCAGACGGGCGTGGAGATGGAGGCGATCACGGTGGCATCCGTGGCGGCGCTCACGATCTACGATATGTGCAAGGCAGTCGACCGGGGAATGGTCATCGGGAACCTCCGTCTTTTGGAGAAAACGGACGACAAAAGCGGGGAGTGGCGACATGGCGCTGACTGAGGAGCAGTTCATCCGTTACGTGCGGCAGATCTTGCTCGAGGAGGTCGGCGCGGAGGGGCAGCAACGGCTGCTCGGCGCACGCGTACTCGTGGTCGGTGTGGGCGG
>JAJZRT010000775.1 GCA_021802595.1 Pseudomonadota bacterium | reverse complement strand
ATCTTCTCGATGCGCGGCTCGCGCGCCAGCACCATCATCGCGTGCGCGATCATGGGAACCGAGTTGAGATCCATGTACTGCTTCTCGATCGCCCCGCCCATGCGCGAGCCCGAACCGGCAGCAGGAATCAGGGCGTAAAACTTCATGCCTCGCCTCCGGGCGCCAGTACGTCGCGGTTACCGTTCGACTGCATGGCCGACACTAGACCGGCGCGTTCCATGTCCTCGATCATGCGCGCGGCGCGGTTGTAGCCGATGCGCAGCTGGCGCTGCACCGACGAGATCGAGGCGCGGCGCGACTTCAACACGTAGGCAACGGCCTGGCCGTAGAGCGGGTCGGCTTCCGCGCCGGCCTCGCCGAATTCGCCGCCCTCGCCTCCCTCTTCCGGCGATTCGAGCACGCCTTCGATGTATTCGGGTTCGCCCAGCGATTTCAGGTAGTCGACCACGCGGTGGACTTCGCTGTCGGACACGAAGGCGCCGTGCACGCGCTGCGGCAGCCCGGTGCCGGGCGGGAGGTAGAGCATGTCGCCCTGCCCCAGCAGCGCCTCGGCGCCCATCTGGTCGAGGATCGTGCGCGAGTCGATCTTGGACGACACCTGGAACGCGATGCGCGTCGGGATGTTGGCCTTGATCAGGCCGGTGATGACGTCGACCGACGGCCGCTGGGTGGCCAGGATCAGGTGGATGCCGGCCGCCCTGGCTTTTTGAGCGAGCCGCGCGATGAGTTCCTCGACCTTCTTGCCGACCACCATCATCAGGTCGGCGAGTTCGTCGATCATCACCACGATCATCGGCATGGTGTCCAGCGGCTCGGGATTGTCGGGCGTCAGGCTGAACGGATGCGTGAGCGGCGTGCCGGCCTTTTTGGCGTCGCGCACCTTCTGGTTGTAGCCGGCGAGGTTGCGCACGCCGACCGCCGACATCAGCTTGTAGCGCCGTTCCATTTCGGCGACGCACCAGTTGAGCGCCGACGCTGCCTGCTTCATGTCGGTGACGACCGGCGCCAGCAGATGCGGAATGCCCTCGTAGATCGACAGCTCGAGCATCTTCGGGTCGACCATGATCATGCGCACGGCGGACGGATCGGACTTGTACACCAGCGACAGGATCATCGCGTTGACACCGACCGACTTGCCCGAGCCGGTGGTGCCGGCGACCAGGAGGTGCGGCATCTTGCCGAGGTCCGCCACCACCGGGTTGCCGGCGATGTCCTTGCCCAGCGTGACCGTGAGCGGGCTGGCGCTGTCGTGGTAGGCCTTGGAGCCGAGAATCTCGGAGAGGCGCACCATCTGCCGCTTGGGATTGGGAATTTCCAGCCCCATGGTGTGCTTGCCGGGGATCGCCTCGACCACGCGGATGCTGATGACCGACAGGGTGCGCGCCAGGTCCTTCGCCAGGTTGACGATCTGGCTGCCCTTCACGCCGGTCGCCGGCTCGATCTCGTAGCGCGTGATGACCGGACCGGGCGACGCCGAGACGACCTTCACCTCGACCCCGAATTCGGCCAGCTTGCGCTCGATCATCAGCGAGGTGAATTCCAGCGCCTCGGCGCTCGCCGTTTCCACCGCCTCGTCGGCGGGGTCGAGCAGATGCAGCGGTGGCAGCGGCGAATCCGGCAGCTCGGAGAACAGCGGTGCCTGCTTTTCGGTGACGGCACGCTCCGACTGCGGTATTTCCTTCACCACCGGTTCGATGCGGATCGGCGGCGCCTCGACGCGCTTTTTCTTTTCCACCGACACCTTGGCCTCGCGTTTCAGCTGGGCCGCTTCGCCCAGCTTGCGATCGCGGTAGGCCTGCCAGGTCCGGATCGACGTCCACCAGGCCCATTCCATTCCCGCGCCGGTGCGCTCGGCCATGGTCAGCCACGATACGCCGGTGAACAGGCTGAACCCCACCGCCATCATCAGCAGCAGGACCAGCGAGCCGCCGGTGAATCCGAGCAGCGCACCCGTGGCCGCCCCCAGGCCCGCGCCCAGCACGCCGCCATGCGCATCCGGCAGCGTCACCGCCCAGTGCCAGGCGCGCAGCCACTCGATGCCGCTACTGGCCAGCAACAGCAAGCCAAACCCGCCCAGTTTCAGCCAGCGCTGACGTCCGCCTGCCAGCGGCACCTCGTCGAGATGACGGAAGGTATGGATGACATAGGCCGCCGCCAGCCCCACCCACCACCAGGCCGACACGCCGAACAGCATCAGCAGCAGGTCGGACAGCCATGCGCCCATGCGTCCTCCCAGGTTGTGCACCAGGCTGCCATCGCCGGTGGTGCTGAAGCCCGGGTCGGCCGCGTTGTGGGTAAGCAGGATGGCCGCCAGCAGCAGCGCCGCACACCCCACCAGCAAGGCACGGGCTTCGCGCAGCAGACGTTGCATACGGGGGGATAACGGGGTCGAGGAACGGGAAGCGGGGCGCGCCATGGGAACTCAGGAACCGGAAGTGGCCCTGATTATCCCGGATAATCCATGAGGACGCGAGACGATGAGGCGGGTTGGTTCGGGTTGCAGCCGGAAGAAAGGTTCAGAATGAATACCGGACCGGCAGCATGGAAATGCCGGCATCAGGATTGGTTAGAATAGTCGTTTTCTCCACTGCTGATTCCAGACCATGAGCACTGCACACCATAAACTCATCATCCTCGGCTCAGGCCCCGCCGGCTATTCCGCCGCTGTCTACGCCGCGCGCGCCAACCTCTCGCCCGTCGTCATCACCGGTCTGCAGCAGGGCGGCCAGCTGATGACCACCACCGAAGTCGACAACTGGCCGGCCGACGTCGACGGCGTGCAGGGCCCCGAGCTGATGGACCGTTTCCAGCGTCACGCCGAACGCTTCAAGACCGAAATCATTTTCGACCAGATCCACACCGCGAAGCTGACCGAAAAGCCCTTCACCCTGATCGGCGACGCCGGCACCTACACCTGCGATGCGCTCATCATCGCCACCGGCGCCTCGGCCATGTACCTCGGCCTGCCGTCCGAGCAGGCCTTCATGGGCAAGGGCGTGTCGGGCTGCGCCACCTGCGACGGCTTCTTCTACAAGAACCAGGACGTGGCCGTCATTGGCGGCGGCAACACCGCGGTCGAGGAAGCCTTGTACCTGGCCAACATCGCGAAACA
>JAJZRT010000774.1 GCA_021802595.1 Pseudomonadota bacterium | reverse complement strand
CGCCGGCACATGGCTGTGCAGCTTCTCGAATTCGGCGATCCAGTGCGGCGGAAACATGTCCACCCGTGTCGCCAGCACCTGCCCCAGCTTGACGAAGGTCGGGCCCAGTTCTTCCAGCGCGCGGCGAACGCGTACCGGGGCGTCGAGCTGGCTGATCTCGCTGGCACTGTGCCAGTGCAGAACCCGGCCGGCACGTTCCAGCGCGCCGCTGATGCCCAGGACGCGCACCAGGTCGCCTCCGCCATACCGGATCATCACCGAGGCGATTTCATGCAGGCGCGGCAGGTCACGCACGACCGAAATGGTTTCCCAGAGCATCGTTGGTTGTTGGAATCAGTAATGCCGAGAGTCTAGCCGAAGCGGTGCCCCGGTAGCACGTCCGCTGCCGGGGAGGTGCACAACAGGATCAGGAACGCAGGCGTTCGCTTTGCCGCTTGAGTGAATCGGACAAGGCTTCCAGAATGCCGCTCGCCACCTGGGAAAGGCGCTCGGTGGCCACGCTGGCCGACTCGCTCAGCCCGGCCCGCCCCGCATTGCCCGTGGCTTTCGCACCACTCGCCAGCTGTTTCAATGCTTCGCGTACCTGCTCGCCGGTGCGGGTGCCGCTGATCTTCAGGTGGTCGCTCAGGTAGCCCAGTTCCTCCTTCAACTTGCCGCCCGACTGGCTGGCGGTCTGCTTCAGGGCGTCGACAATCTGCGTCTCCAGGTCGCGCAACTGCTCGAGGCTGGCTTTCAGCTCATTGTCCTTGAAGGCCTTTCCCTGGGTGACCGCCTCGCGCAAGGTATAGGACGCTGCCTGCGCCGCACTGCCGACGGCCTCGTCCAAGCCAGCGACCGCCTGCTTGAGCCCCTCCTTCATCTCGCCGCCACGCGCGGTCAAGCCGCTGCCCACCCCGGAGGAAATCGCGGTGACCAAGTCGCGGATGTCGTTCAGCGCCATCCGCCGTTCGTGCAGCACGCGCGCCGTCAACTCGCGCACGCGCTCGCGCAGGTCGGGGGCGGACGCCGCAGCCGCGGCCTCGTCATGCAATTGCACAAGCCGGGTATTATCGGGGATACTGGTTTCGCTTGAAGCCGGTGTGTTTGCGTCGTTCATGGTGCTGTCCTCAGGATCAAGATTCGCCACATTTGGCCGTTGTTCCACTCCAACTATAGAGCAGATTGTCATTCGATGAAGCCCGTCCTGCTGCTGTCCATGCTGGCCGTTCTGCTCACGCAGCCCGCACAGGCCGCGTCGTCCGACGACATCTCCCTGTACGCCATCAGTCTGGTAGGCAGCCCGTACCGGCTGGGCGGCACCTCGCCCGACACCGGGCTCGATTGCAGCGGTTTCGTCGATCACGTCTTCAGGCAGGTCGCCGGAATCCGGCTGCCACACGACAGCCGGGCGATCAGCGAAGCGACGCAGTCGCTCGATCAGTCGGATCTCCAGCCCGGTGACCTGGTGTTCTTCAACACCCTCAACCAGGCGTTCTCCCACGTCGGCATCTATCTGGGCGACGATCGCTTTGTGCACGCGACGAGCAGCCATACCGGCTCGGTCATGATCTCCCGTCTCAGCGACCGTTACTGGCATGAACGGTTCGACGGTGCACGGCGCGTCGCCGTGCCGGAAGAACGCCGGCCGACGGTTGCCGCCTACGAGTAGCGGGTTGAGCCCGCCTGACGTACGGCCGGGCGCAGTGTCGCCACCCGGCCCGACCCCGATCCTGCAGCCTTCCCCGCTCCGCGGCCTGCTGTTCAATGTCGGGCTGGGCTTTACCGCAGCCCTGTTGCTGATGCTGGCCGTGATCGGCCTGGGCGTGACCCAGATGGCCTATCTCAATGCCGAGCTCGCCAACGTGGTGTCGGTCAACAACGTCAAGACGCGCCTGGCCTCGCACATGCGCGACACCCTGCGCGACCGCGCGATGCTGATGCACAACATCGTGGTCTCCATCGATCCCTGGGAAAAGGACGCGCTCTTCCTGCAGTTCCAGGAATACGGCGAGCGTTACTCCAAGGATCGCAGCCAGCTCATCGCGATGCTGAACACGCCGGAAGAAAAAAAGTTGATGGCCGAACTGGACACCATCACCCTTGCCAACCAGCCGGTCATGTTCGATGTGGTCGAGGCGGCGCTCGACGAGAACAATTACAACGCGCTGACGCTGCTGCAGAAAGAGGCCATCCCCCTGCAGAACCGTCTGGTCGAGGCCCTCGACAACATGACCAACCTGCAGCGCAAGGACAACGAGACCGCGCTTCGCAAAACCTTTGCCGCCTACCAGGCCACGCGCAACCTGATGCTGGTGCTGGGCATCTTCGCCACCCTGCTGGCTTCGCTGGTGGCCGTGCTGGTGGGCCGCCGCATGCTGACGCAGACGCGCCAGCTGGAAGCGGAACGGAAGAAGTATCGAACCCTGTTCGAAACCAATTCGGACGCCGTCGTCATCCTCGACGAAAAGGGCTTTACGGACTGCAACCCTGCCACGCTCACGCTGTTCGCCATGGACTCGGTCGCCGCGTTTCTCGATACCCCCATTTCGAAACTCGGCACCCAGATCCAGCCGAACGGCATGACCGCCCATGACTACGCGCGGCAGGCGATCACGCAGGCACGCAATACGGGCCATGCCGTGATGGAATGGCTGGGCCGGCGCCCCGATGGCTCGACGTTCATGGCCGAAATCGCGCTCCACGCGATGGAGCTGGAAGGCAAGCCGGTGATCCAGGCGATCATGCGCGACGTGTCCGAACGCCGTGCCGCCGAAGCCGCCAAGGAGGCGGCGCGCGAGGCTGCCCTGCAGATGGCGCACGCCAAGTCGCAGTTCGTCGCCAACGTCAGCCACGAAATCCGCACCCCGATGCACGGCATCCTAGGCATGAGCGGACTGCTGCTGAAGACCCCCCTCGACGGCAGCCAGCGCGAATATGTCGCCACCCTGAAAAGCTCGGCCGAGAGCCTGCTCACCATCATCAACGACATCCTCGACTTCTCCAAGATCGAGGCTGGCAAGCTCACCATCGAACAGGTCGCCTTCTCCCCGGCCGCGCTGATGGAGGGCGTCGCCGCCCTGTTCCAGGCGCGCGCGCTGGAGAAGAACCTGCACCTGACACTGAACCTGCCCGATC
>JAJZRT010000773.1 GCA_021802595.1 Pseudomonadota bacterium | reverse complement strand
CTTCAGGGTGACGATCTGCCCAGGCAGCAGTTTGTTTACCCCCTGGTAGAGACTGCGCGGCGCCGGGATGGTGTGGAAATACAGGTAATCGTAGATCGCCTGGGGGTCGATGACACGCCCGACCCCGGGATGGGCGGCGACGTTCTGAACGCTGCTGCCGAACACCAGGTGGCCGCCGCGATGCGCATAACTGAGGCGCTCGGCGCCGATGCGATCGAGGACGAGACAGGCCTTTTTCTTGAGGGGCTCCAGCACGACGAAGGCGAAATTTCCCTGCATCAGCGTCGGCAGTTTTTCGCCGTGGCGCACCCATCCGTGCGCGACGGCCATGGCGGGATTGCGGTCGCGGGCGATGAAGGCCAGCTCGTCGTCCAGGAAGACGGGCCGCCCGATCAACGTGGCGGCGAGTCCGTTTTCAACGTGGATGTCGGCCTTGCCGAAGCGCGAACATGCCGCCACGCCGAGCATCTGGCTGCTGTGTTCGTGCAGCAGCCCTTCCGGGGAGAGGCAGGCCGCGCGTCCCATGTGTCGGATCAAATCCTGATGCGCGCCGTGGTCGCCCAGCCAGCCAAAAATGCCATCCATGGTGTGTTGTGTCAGAGTGATACGGGATAATGTCCGCCAATATAAACGAGCCAGCCGATTGGCACGAATCCTGTTAGCCCTGTGGCGGATTGATCAGGCACCCGTTTGATAACGACATAAAGCCCATGAGTTTGAGTGAATTTTTTGACAAGGTGGCGAAAACGCTTGCATTCCATGCACGGCGATTGCGCCGCGGCCTGCGCGGAATGCGCTGGCGTCTTTCGCCGCGGCCGGCAAGGCGGCCCATCATCGTGGTCGGCTGTTCGCGTGCCGGCACTACGCTGGTCTACAAAACCTTGTCTGAATCGCAGCAAATCGGCAGCCTGCAACGCGAAACCCACGATTACTGGACGGGACTGCATCCGCTGGGCGACAAGAACTGGGATACCCATGCGCTGGATGCGGCGGATGCCAGCCCGGCGGACCGCGACGCCGTCAGCCGTTATTTCTACAGCTGGACCGGGCGGCATCGCTGGGTCGACAAGAACAACCAGAACGGACTCTGCGTTCCCTACCTTCTGACGCTGTTTCCGGATGCCGTGTTCGTCTTCGTCAAGCGCAGCCCGGGCGACAACCTCAATTCGCTGATCGAAGGCTGGCGCAAACCCGACGAATTCGCCACCTGGTCGAACGATTTGCCGGCGAAGGTGGCGGTGGAAAACGGGCAGCTGAAACAATGGTGTTTCTTCCTTGCCGACGGCTGGCGCAATTACGTCAATGCGCCGGTCGAGGAGGTCGCCGCCTTTCAATATGCCGCGGTCAACCGGGCCATTCTCGATGCCAGGGCGGACGTCCCTGCGGGACAGTGGGTCGAGGTGTTCTACGAGGATTTCCTGCGTGACCCGGTTGCCGCCTTTCGCCGGGTGTTCGAAGACTGCGGCCTGGCATTCGATGCGCACCTGCAGGCGCATTGTGCGGAAGTGCTCGACATTCCCTATAACGCCTTTTCCGAAATCCGCCTGGATAAATGGAAGGACGGCCGCAACCGGGAAAAGATCGAGCGGGTGCTGCCGCAGGTGGAAGGCGTGGCGGCGGAGATGGGGTATTGATGACCGTGCTGGCGCTTGCCCTGACGATGCTGCTGCTGGCGTGGGCCGGCGTGCTGCTGGCATTCGCCGCGCCGCTCGCCGCGCGCTGGCGCGAGCCGGTGCTGCGCCGGCCCGTGCTCATCATCGAAAGCGACGACTGGGGCGCCGGGCCACTGACACAGGCGGACGCGCTGACCCGCCTGTCGACCCTGCTGCAGGATATACGCGATCGCAAGGGGCATCCGGCCGTGATGACGCTGGGGGTGGTGCTGGAGGTGCCGGACGGCGCGCGCATTGCTGCGACCGGCTGTACGGAATACCACGCCCTGCCGCTCGGAGACGCACGTTTCGAGGCGCTGCGCGCGGCGATGCAGGACGGCATACAGGCAGGGGTGTTCGCCCCGCAGCTGCATGGCCAGTGCCATTACTGGCCGCCTGCAGTGATGGCCGCGGCCCGGAAGGACCCGGCCGTGCGCGCCTGGCTTACTGCCCCCACTCCCGCTGCCACCGAGACCCTGCCTTCGCCGTTGCAAAGCCGCTGGGTCGATGCGTCAGCGCTGCCGTCGCGGGCGTTGGCGCCCGAAGCGATCGAGCAGGCCGTGGCGGCAGAGGCACGGGCTTATCAAGCCGTTTTTGGCAGCGCACCGCAGGTTGCGGTCGCCACCACGTTTATCTGGAACGACGCAGTCGAGGCGGCCTGGGCGCAGGCCGGAATCGACGTCGTCATCACGCCCGGCCAGCGTGCCACATGCCGAAATGCCGCCGGCCAGCCCGCATGTGTGGATTCAGCGATGCTGACGGGTGCGCGTTCGGCTGCGCGGCAGACCTATCTGCTGCGCGACGTGTATTTCGAGCCGTCCTTGGGCCATATGCCGCAGCGTCTGGCGGATGGACTCAAGGCACGCACCCGGCAGGGGCGGGCATGCCTGGTGGAAACGCATCGCTTCAATTTCCTGCAGGCGCTGGACGCGAGCCTGGCCTCGCTCGAAACGGGATTGCATGCCGCGTTGGCAGCATGCCCGGATGTGCGTTTTCTCACCCCGCTTGAACTGGGGCATGCGATCCAGCGGCGCGACCCGGCATGGATCGAGAGCCGCCTGAGGCCCCGTCTTGCCGCCTGGCACGCCCGGCTGGACGAGATTCCGCGCTTTCGCCGGATCGCCCGCCTGAGCGGCCTGGCGTTGCCGCTGGCCTGGCTGGAACGTGCGGCATGAACCCGCGTTTCTCGGTCATCATCCCCGCATTCAACGCAGCCACGACCCTTGCGCGTGCAATCGACTCGGTGCGCGCGCAAAGCTGGCCGGTGCACGAAATCATCGTGGTGGATGACGGATCGACCGATGACACCGCCGATGTCGCGCGCCGGTTCGGCGGTGCGGTGCGGCTGATCCGGCAGCGCAACAGCGGCGTGTCGGTGGCGCGCAACGCGGGGGCTGCGGCCGCCACGGGCGACTGGCTGGCGTTCCTCGACGCCGACGACGGGTATGCGCCCGACCGCATCAA
>JAJZRT010000772.1 GCA_021802595.1 Pseudomonadota bacterium | reverse complement strand
TGAAGACGGTTCAGCATGGTCAGGACGATGGGCGGTTTGTCGATAGGCCAGTTATATCAAGATCGGCGGGATTCGTCAGGAGTTATGCAGAGGTTTCAAGCTGATAGGCCTGCGCAAGAAACACCCCTCCATGAAGCAGAAACGCAACTGAAGCCAGCTTTGCCACCCAATGCATGGCCTTGATGCGTACCCACAGCCAGTTCAGCACGATTGCGTTAAACCCGGCTCGCCGTCTTCCGCATCACGTCCGCCGCAAAGCGCATCGCCATCTTCACCGGCTGCGGCAGCGGCGCGCCGCCATGGTCGACCGCCGTCTGCGCGTGCTTGATCTCGTCGAACTTCATCTGCTCGACCACGGCACGGCTCTTTGCGTCCGCCACGGGCAGCTTCTGCAGGTGGCCGGCGAGGTGGGCCTCGACCTGGCGTTCGGTTTCGGCAAGGAAGCCGAGGTTCCACTTGTCGCCCAAGAGCCCAGCAACGACCCCGATGCCGAAAGCGCCGCCGAACCACAGCGGGTTGAGCAGGCTCTTGCGGCCGCCGAGTTCGTTGATGCGCGTCTCGCACCAGGCGAGGTGGTCGGTTTCTTCGCGGGCGGCCTGTTCGAGTTCGGCGCGCACTTTCTCGTTTTTCGCGGTGAGCGCCTGGCCGGCATACAGCGCCTGGGCGCAGACTTCGCCGACGTGGTTGACGCGCATCAGCGCGGCGGCGTGGGCCTTGTCCGCTTCGCTCAGCTCGGCCTCGGGGCCGGCGCCGGGATAGGGGCGGCCGGCGTGGGGGCTGGCGAAGACGGTGCGCAGGCCGAGGTCGAAGGTGGTGATGAGCTGGTCGAGTTTATTCATGGGTGCCTCGGTTTTCCTCTAAACCTGCCGGCCCTTCGACAAGCTCAGGGCGAACGGCGTTTAGGTTAGCGCAGAACATAACGTCCAGGTTCCTCGATCGTTCGACAAGGCCATCCTGAGCGAAGTCGAAGGGTTCCCAAGTGGAGACAGGGCCACTTCGGCAAGCTCAGGACAGGCCTCGACAGGCTCGCCCGAACGGTGCTTATGGTGAGCGCCGGAATCATTTTACGAAGTAGTTGAAGTTTTCATACGCCGCCTCGGCGACCTTGAACCACTGGAATTCGGTGTCGCGGAAAGCTTTCCACGGGCGGTAGATGGCGGCGAAGTCGGGGTTGGTTTTCGCTTCTTCCTCATACAACTCGAAGGTGGCGCGGCGCGCGGCGAGCATCACGTCCTTGGGGAAGGCGTGCAGCTGGACGCCCTGCCCGACCAGGCGCAGCAGCGCGGGCGAATTCTTGGCGTCGTATTGCGCCAGCATCAGCTGGTTGGCTTCGGCGGTGGCGACCTCGAAAGCCTGTCTGTACGCCTCGGGCAGCGCGCGCCAGCTGGCCTGGTTGACGTAGAAGGAGAGCTGCGGCCCGCCTTCCCACCAGCCCGGGTAGTAGTAGTGTTTGGCGATCTTGTGGAAGCCGAGCTTCTCGTCGTCGTAGGGGCCGACCCATTCGGCGGCGTCGAGCGCGCCGCGTTCGAGCGCGGGGTAGATGTCGCCGCCGGGGAGCGTCTGAGGGACCGCGCCGAGCCTGGCCATGATCTTGCCGCCGATGCCGGGGATGCGCATCTTCAGGCCCTTGAGGTCGGCCAGCGACTTGATCGGCTTGCGGAACCAGCCACCCATCTGGGTGCCGGTGTTGCCGCCGGGAAACTGCACGACGTTGTATTTGGCATAGAGCGCGCGCAGGGCCTCCAGCCCGCCACCGGCGTACATCCAGGCATTCTGCTGGCGCGCCGTCAAACCGAAGGGCACGGCGGTGTCGAAGGCCAGCGCGAGGGTCTTGCCGACGTAGTAGTAGCCCGCCGAATGGCCGCATTCGGCGGTGCCGTTGCCGACCGCGTCGAGCACCTGCAGGCCGGGTACCAGTTCGCCGCCGGCGAAGACGCGGATCTGGAACTTGCCGCTGGTGAGCGCGGCGATCCGTTTGGAGAGGGTTTCCGATGCGCCGTAGATGGTGTCCAGGCTCTTGGGGAAGCTCGACGCCAGCCGCCAGCGGATCTCGGGCAGTGAAGTCGATGCGGCGGGCGCCGCCTGCGCCGCCGCAAGCGGCAGCATGGCCGCGCCCGCGCCGGTCAGGAAATCTCGTCTGTGCATGGTTTGTCTCGGGTTTTCGGCGATTATACGAGCCGGCCGGGAAAACCGCCGCGTGTTAAAATTCGCCCTTTTCCAGCCCTGCCCGACCGCCATGTTCAACCGCCAAGACACCCTCGCCAAGACCGACCCCGACCTGTGGGCTGCCATCCAGCAGGAAGACCGCCGCCAGCAGGACCACATCGAGCTGATCGCCTCGGAAAACTACACCAGCCCGGCAGTCATGGAAGCGCAGGGTTCGCAGCTCACCAACAAGTACGCCGAGGGCTATCCCGGCAAGCGCTACTACGGCGGCTGCGAGTACGTGGACATCGTCGAACAGCTGGCGATCGACCGCGTGAAGGCGCTGTTCGGCGCCGAAGCCGCCAACGTGCAGCCCAACTCCGGCTCGCAGGCCAACCAGGCGGTGTTCATGGCTTTCCTGAAGCCCGGCGACACCATCATGGGCATGAGCCTGGCCGAAGGCGGCCACCTCACCCACGGCATGGCGCTGAACATGTCCGGCAAGTGGTTCAATGTGGTGGCCTACGGCCTCAACGAGAAGGAAGAGATCGACTACGAGAAGATGGAAGCGCTGGCGCGCGAGCACAAGCCGAAACTGATCATCGCCGGCGCCTCGGCCTACGCGCTGCGCATCGACTTCGAGCGTTTCGCCCGGATCGCCAAGGAAATCGGCGCCATTTTCATGGTCGACATGGCGCACTACGCCGGCCTCATCGCCGCGGGCGTCTACCCCAGCCCGGTGCCGCACGCCGACGTCGTCACCTCGACCACCCACAAGACCCTGCGCGGACCGCGCGGCGGCATCATCCTGATGAAGGCCGAGCACGAGAAGGCGATCAACTCGGCGATCTTCCCCGGCCTGCAGGGCGGCCCGCTGATGCACGTCATCGCCGGCAAGGCGGTGGCGTTCAAGGAAGCGGCGTCCAAGGAATTCAAGCGTTACCAGGAACAGGTGATCGACAACGCGCTGG
>JAJZRT010000771.1 GCA_021802595.1 Pseudomonadota bacterium | reverse complement strand
GTGTGGTTGCCCTTCACGTATACCGCGGCCAGGCCGGCAATGATGACCGCCGTGATCAGGGTGCCGCTGGAGCGTTCCTCGAACGAGCGGGCCATCTCCTCGATGGCGAATACGACCCCCGCGAGCGGCGTGTTGAAGGCTGCCGCCACGCCGGCGCCGCCCCCGGCCACGATCAGGCCGCGCTCCATCAGGTGCCGCGGGAAACGCACCAGCCAGCGCAGGTTGTACAGCAGCGCCGCGCCCACCTGGACGGTGGGGCCCTCGCGGCCCACGCTGGCGCCGCCCGCCAGGCCGACACAGGTCAGCAGCATCTTGGCCGCAGCGAGCCGCAGGGACAGCACCGCGTCGCGATTGCCGCCTTCCGGCATGCGCAGGGCAGCAATCGTCTGCGGGATGCCGCTGCCTTCCGCCCCCCTGAAATAGCGCTGGGTCAGCGCGGCCACGCCGGCCAGGGTCAGCGGCGTGACCAGCAGGGGCAGCCAGGGGGAAACCCCCACCACCTGCAGGAACAGCGCGTGGGCATAGTCGCTGCTGAGGGCAAAGGCCGTCGCCGCCAGCCCCACGCCGACCGCCCCGCCCCAGAACAGCACGTGACGCCCCCACAGCCGCAGCGAGAGCAGGCCGACGCGGTGGCGTTTCTGGACGTAGGGAAATCGGAGTCGAGGCCGGAGCATGATGGTTTCATATTACCCGCCCGGCCCCGCATCTGTCTCGCCGGCACGCCTGCGCCACGCGTCCGGCGACGACAAGAAAGTCCGGCCCGAGTGGCGTCAAAACCCGCCGATGTAGGCGTAGCCGTCGTTCTGCAGTTTGATCAGGCGCGTGTAGCCGTCGTGCACGATCGTCACACCGGGCAGGACGTCGTCGGCCGTCCAGCCCATCGATTTCATCACGCTGTGGCAGATTTCAACATGCACCCCCAGGTCCAGCAGGTCCTGCGTGATCTTGGCATTGAGATTGATCGCGAAGGGGTCGGCGACGACATCCCGATACGTGTCGTCGATCAACAGGTACTTCGCAGCCTCGCCGTGCATCACCAGATGAATATCGAGCTGCGCAGGCGTCACGCCCTGCTTGCCGAAGGCCTCGATCAGGCCGCGTGCATAGAACAGGCCCTTGCTGATGCCCGCCGCCGTATCGCCGGAGTGGATGTCGTACACCGCCTTGTAACGCGCGTGCGGATCGACCTTCAGCATCGTCCGCCCGGACAGCGAGGGTTCCATGTCCTGCGCCAGCGACGGGCCTGCCAGCCCCAGCAGGCACCCCATCACACAGAGGAGTTTCGTGTAGTCCATGATGGTCCTCCCGTCCCCCTGAAACCTCGGGCACCGCGCCCGTTCGATACGGAATTATCGCGCCTGGAGCGCTGATGCGCGACTTTCGGCCCGCGGCCGTTTTCCATCCGGACTCAGAACCAGAACGACGTGCCCTTCATCAGGAACTCGACATGCGGCATGTAGTGCGAACCGTCGCATGAAAAGGTCACGCTCACCATGTCGTTGAAAATGTTGATCGAGGCCATGCGCAGGTAGAAAGTCGGGTCGGAAAGGCGCAGGGCCTGCATGGTGTCGAGTATCCTGTTGATATGAGCCTGCGGGATCGCGGCATCGGCAGGATAGTCGCGCGGCGGATAAACCAGGCAGATATCCGGATCGCTCAGGGCCTCGTAATCGAGGATGCGGTAGCGCAAGGGATCATCCAGCGTCCAGATCGTCGCCTGGCTGCTGGAAAAATGGATCTGGCACTGGAACACGCCGCGCTGCGTCAGCAGCTCCTCCAGGATCGACAGCGCCCCCTCCAGGTTGCCATCCATCGGGCTCTCCACCCGGCATTGCTGGAACACGCCGCTGCGGATCGCCGGATCGCCCTTCACCTGGCGCCAGTAGCCGGGTTCCTCGTAGAGTTCGGAGGTCACCGGCAGATTGCGCAAGTCGAAGTCGGCGCCGAGATAGCCCACTTTCCCGGCATCCCGGTTCACCGCCTGCAGCGCCGTCAGCGAGGGGCGGTGTCCTTTCAGGCTGATGTATGCATCCGACAGCAGAAATCCCCAGGCCGGAACCGGTTCCTTCATGTACGGGCGCTGTGAGCGATCACGCCCGAGATTTCCCGGCATGACGCCCGACTGGCCGACGTTGTTGCAGATTTGTACGCCGTCGCATCCCACGCAATACAGGAACGAGCAATACGGAATGCTCGGAAAGTGTTCCGCTAGAATCGCATCCAGCGCGTCGCACTCCCCCCATGCCGGCATGCACCGCTCGGCCAGCTGCCCCAGGGGCTCGCGCAGGATGCGCGCCAGTTCCTCGCGCTGCAGGTAGATGCTGTCTTTCCATGAAGCCTTCATGATGCCTCCACCATTCATGCTTGAACGAGCAGCCCCCGCTTCGCTGCCCGCCCGGATAAGCAGCGGATTGGATGCGGACAATGCGCGATAAGTTCAGGCAATGTGCGGCTCGCGCCGGCCGCCGGCCCCTGCGCAGACTCAGGCGTCGGCGATGCGCCGGGCGATATGGGCCAGCGCCTCATCCACCTGGTCGATCAGGATCAGGCACAGGTCGCCGGGCTGGAGGTGCGCCAGTGCGGTATCGATGGCAAGAAATTCGCCGGTGATCTTTTCGACGACCCGTGTGCGCGGTGCATTGCGCAGCCCCTCCTCGAGCAACGCCAGCACCTCGTCTTCGGCGCGGCCACGCTGGCACTGGTCCTGATAGAGGACGGCCTCGTCGAACGCCGCGCCCAGGATCCGGGTCTGGTCGCGGATGTCGTCGTCGCGCCGGTCGCCCGCACCGCTGATCACGACGATCCGGCGTTGCGCCTGCATGGCTTCCACCGCCTTGACGAGAGCGAGGATGGCGTCCGGGTTGTGCCCGTAATCGGCGATGAGCGTGGCGCCGCGGTAGTCGAACAGGTTGAAGCGGCCCGGGACGCTCTGCGCCGTGCTGTCGAAGCTGCGCAGGCCGTGGCGGATGAGGTTCCAGTCCAGTTCCAGCGCCCAGGCGGCGGCCGTGGCGGCCATCGCATTCTCGATCTGGAAGCGGATGGTGCCGCCATGCGTGAGCGGAATGTCCGCCAGCGGCAGGCGCTGTTCGGCATCGCCGCGTGCCGCCACGAGGAAGTC
>JAJZRT010000770.1:648-3120 GCA_021802595.1 Pseudomonadota bacterium | reverse complement strand
CTGCGCGTGATCCTGAATGCCCACGTCAAGGAAATGACTGACCTGTCGGTTGCAGATCAGCTGGCCTTGATGCGAGTGGTATTCGCCGCCGAAGCTGTACTGCGCGAAACGATGGCGCCCGACAAGATCAACCTCGCCTCGCTCGGCAACGTGGTGCCGCACCTGCACTGGCACGTGATTCCGCGCTTTGCGGACGACCCGCATTTTCCCAACCCGGTGTGGGGCGAAAGAAAAAGGGCGGCGCCACATGCGGCGCCGTTCGATCTGGACGCGCAGCTCGCCGCCTCGCTTCACTCGCTGCTAGGAGTGGGCCGTGGTTCTATGACGCTCAAGCCATAAAGGGACTCCGCTACGCGCTGAAACGCGTGCAGAGTCGTATGCATCAAGAACCACGCTCCACCCGCACGGGGCAGGCCGTGGTTCTAAAGTCGCTAAAGCGTCAAGAACCACGCTCAGCCGACGGCTTGCCCGCGCTCGGGAAACGGAATGACGGTGCCGCCTTCCGGTGCGTGCTGCAGGCGAGCGACAGGGAAAACGGCAGAGAAGGTGCTGCCCTTGCCGGGGGTGGACTGGATCTCCAGCCGCGCGCCGTGACGGGTGAGCACGTGCTTGACGATGGCGAGCCCCAGCCCGGTACCGCCGGTCTCACGCGAGCGGCTGCGGTCGACGCGGTAGAAGCGCTCGGTCAGGCGCGGAATGTGTTCGGCGGCGATGCCTTCGCCGGTGTCGGTCACGGAAAATACGCCTTCACCGGCGCGCTCGCGCCATACGAGGGTGATCTCGCCGCCTTCCGGGGTGTAGCGCACGGCATTCGACACCAGATTACCGAGCGCGCTGCGGATTTCCTGCAGGTTGCCTTTCAGCCAGGCGGCGCTGTCGAGTTGCAGGCTGACCCGGTGCCGCCCACGGCTCAGCGATTCGGCCTCGGCTTTCAGCGCCTGGGCCAATTCGGGAACATTGACGGGTTCGTCCTTGAGGGCGTGGTCGTCGCTTTCCAGCCGTGACAGAGTCAGCAGGTCGTCCAGCAGATGCTGCATGCGGCGGGTGTGGTCCAGCATCAGGTCGAAATAATGGCGGGTCTCGGCGGCTGGCAAAGCAGGGGCATCGGCGAGGGTTTCGACAAAGCCGCCGACGACCGTCAGGGGCGTACGCAGTTCGTGCGAGACATTGGCGATGAAGTCGCGACGCATCGCGTCGACGCGCTCGAGGTCGGTGATGTCGCGCGCGACCAGCAGCTTCTGCGATTCGCCGAACGGCACCAGCTGCAGGGACAGGGTGAGCTCGCGGTTGACCGGCGATTTGCAGACGAGGCGCCGCGAATAATCGGCAGCGTCAAGAAAGTCCAGGAACTGCGCCTGCCGCAGCAGATAACGTATGAACTGGCCGCGGTCGCGGTCGCAGTCCAGCCCCATGTATTTGCGGGAGGCAGGATTGCACCATTCGATCTGCTCGCTACGGTTAAGGATGACCATGCCGTCGGGCACCGCCATGGCGGCGTGCTCGAACTGTTCGAGCGCGGAGGTGAGCTGGCCGCGGCTGGCTTTCTGACGTTTCTGAAGCTTTTGAAGGCGATAGAAAATGTCGCCCCAGGTGCCGGTGGCGTCGGGCGGCTCGACTTCGTCCGGGTTTTCCAGCCAGCGCGCCAGGCGGAATTCCTGCCACAGGCGGCGCAGCATGACGAAGGCCTGAACGCCGGCCAGGAACCCCAGCGCAGCCACCCATCCTGAGCCTGCCCACAAGATCAGCGCCACCAGCAATACGCCGGCCAGCACACTGAGTGGACGCCACCAGAAACCCATGTTTACCTGCTTGAAAACCGCGGTGGGCGGATTATCCCACGTCGGCTGAAAAGCGGTAGCCCGAGCCGCGCACGGTCTGGATCAGCTCGGCGTGGCCGGACGGCTCCAGCGCCAGGCGCAGGCGGCGGATGTGGACATCGACCGTGCGCTCTTCCACGAACACGTCGTCACCCCATACCTGGTCGAGCAACTGGGTACGCGAGTAGACACGCTCGGGGTGCGTCATGAAGAAGTGCAGCAGGCGGAATTCGGTCGGCCCCAGTTCCAGCGCCTGTCCCTTGCCCTGCACGCGGTGGCTGGTGGGGTCGAGTTTCAGGCCGTTGATCTCCACCGGCTCGTCGGTCATCTGCGGCGCACGGCGGCGCAGCACGGCCTTGATGCGCGATACCAGTTCGCGCGGCGAGAACGGCTTGGTGATGTAGTCGTCGGCACCGGTATCCAGCCCCAGCACCTTGTCGCGTTCCTCGCCACGCGCAGTCAGCATGATGATGGGGATCGGCTGGTAGCGCTCGTCGCTGCGCAGGCGCTTGCACAGGTCGATGCCCGACATGCCGGGCAGCATCCAGTCGAGCAGGATGACGTCGGGCAGGGTGTTCTTGAGGAATTTCAGGGCATGCTCGGCATCGCCGGCGGCGGTGACCTGATGGCCGGCCTGCGCCAGGTTGAACTTCAG
>JAJZRT010000770.1:0-638 GCA_021802595.1 Pseudomonadota bacterium | reverse complement strand
CTTCAGCAGTTCCTGGATTCCGGGTTCGTCTTCGACCAGCAAAATATTGGCAGCCATGGTGATTCCAGCATTGTTTGGATGGTGGCCATACTATGACAGCAGTATGACTGATTTATGACACCAGGCAGGCCCGCCCGAATCCGCGCCAGCCTGTGCGCTGGTAGAATCCAGGGGTTTCCCTTTGACCCCGTCTGCCATGGATAAAACCACCCATTTTGGCTACCAGCAGGTTGCCGAATCCGAAAAAGCCGCCAAGGTGGCCGAGGTCTTCCATTCCGTCGCCGCGCAGTACGACGTCATGAACGACCTCATGTCGGCCGGCCTGCACCGGCTGTGGAAGCGTTTTGCCGTGGCGCAGGCGGGTTTGCGGCCAGGCATGAAGGTGCTCGACGTCGCCGGCGGCACCGCCGACCTGACCCGACTCTTTTTGAAGGAAGTCGGCGAAACCGGCACCGTGCTGCTCACCGACATCAACTTCTCCATGCTGCGCGAAGGCCGCGACCGCATGCTGAACGAGGGCAAGACGCCGCCGGCCGTACAATGCGACGGCGAACGGCTGCCCTTTCCCGACAATTATTTCGACTGCGTGTCGGTGGCCTTCGGCCTGCGAAACATGACGCACTTCGTTCCAGGCAACG
>JAJZRT010000769.1 GCA_021802595.1 Pseudomonadota bacterium | reverse complement strand
AGCATCGCGAGCGGCGGCGGAGCGGCCGATGCCGCGGTGCTCCATTGGGCACGCGAGGAGTTCGGAGTCAGCGTCAACGAGACCTTCGGCCGGACCGAATTCAACGCCGTCGTCGGCGGCTGCGGCGCCATTTTCCCGCCCAAGCCGGGGGCCATGGGGCGTCCCTATCCGGGCCATCGCGTCGCCTTGCTCGATGCGGCCGGCCAGGCCGTGGCGGCGGGGGAGGTGGGCGAGATCTGCGTCCGGAGATACTGCCGGGGCGAGGCCGATCCGGTGTTCATGCTCGCTTACTGGAATAATCCCGAGGCCACGCGCGCCAGGTACTTCGGCGAAGGGCTGGAGGCATGGGGCCGGACCGGAGATCTGGCGCGCCAGGACGACGACGGCACCCTGTGGCACCTCGGTAGCACCGGGGCCGCATAGACGAGGAGAACTGAAATGACCGACGAAACCGACGTTCCCGAGCGTCGCCGGAACCTGGAACTGCGCGAGAAGTTCGCCGATGCCTATGCGCTGGTCGAGCCTTTCTTCGATCCGGCCAACAGCTGGAACGGCCAGACCCTGGAGCACCTGGCCTTCCGGGTGCTGCGCGAGCATTACCCCAAGAGTTCCAGCGACGAGATCTACGTGTTCCTCGCGGCGGCCAAACGCTTCCACGCGGAGCGGGCGGCAGCCCCGGGCGCATCACCCTTGCCGCCTCGTGGGCATTGATGCACGTCAATCGAAGCGGGAAACATTGAAGTATCATGGCGTGCCGTCGCTCACGGGCCGCAGAGCCGAAGCGATCGCGCAGTCAGGCTCGCTCAACCGGAATGGGAGTTATCAAGCATGTCGTTGATGATAGGGGTGCCGCGGGAGGTCTTTCCCGGCGAGAAGCGCGTTGCGACCGTACCCGAGGTCGTCGAAAAACTGATCAAGCTGGGTTTCACGGTCGCCGTCGAATCCGGCGCCGGCGATGCGGCGAATTTCAGTGACGAGGTGTACCGCGCTGCCGGCGCCAAGATCATCGCTGGCGCGGCCGAGCTTTGGGCCGCCTCCGACATCGTCTTCAAGGTGCGTGGGCCGAGCGCAGAAGAAGTCGGCCTGATGCGCGAGGGCGGCACGCTGGTTTCCTTCGTCTGGCCGGCGCAGAACCCTGATCTGCTGCAACGGCTCGCGGCGAAGAAGGCCACCGTGCTGGCCATCGACGCGCTGCCGCGCACGCTCTCCCGCGCCCAGAAGATGGACGCGTTGACCTCCCAAGCCGGCGTCGCCGGCTACCGCGCGGTGATCGAGGCCGCCAACGCCTTCGGCCGCTTCTTCAACGGCCAGATCACCGCCGCGGGCAAGGTGCCGCCGGCCAAGGTCTTCATCGCCGGCGCCGGCGTCGCCGGTCTGGCCGCGATCGGTACCGCCGTCGGCTTGGGCGCCATCGTCCGCGCCAACGACACCCGTGCCGAAGTGGCCGACCAGGTCGTGTCGCTGGGCGGCGAATTCGTCAAGGTCGATTACGAGGAAGAAGGCTCCGGCGGCGGCGGTTACGCCAAGGTGATGAGCGAGGGCTTCCAGCAGGCACAGCGCGACATGTACGCCAAGCAGGCCAAGGAGGTGGACATCATCATCACCACCGCGCTGATCCCCGGCCGGCCGGCGCCCAAGCTGATCACCGCCGAGATGGTCGCCTCGATGAAGCCGGGCAGCGTCATCGTCGATATGGCGGCGGAGCAGGGCGGCAACTGCGAGCTGACCGAGCCCGGATCGGCGGTGGTCAAGCACGGCGTCACCATCGTCGGCTACACCGACCTGGTCTCGCGTCTGGCCAAGCAGTCCTCGACGCTGTACGCCACCAATCTGTTCCGTCTGGCCGAGGAATTGTGCAAGACCCGTGACGGCATCATCGACGTCAACATGGAAGACGACGCCATCCGCGGCCTGACCGTCGTCAAGGAAGGCAACGTCACCTGGCCGCCGCCCGCGCCCAAGCCTTCGGCGGCGCCGCCGGCGGCCGCCAAGCCGGTGGCCGCGGCGCCGAAGCCGCATGGCCACGGCAAGGGCGGCGCGCCGGCTTCCGGCACGCGCACTTCGGTGATCTTCGGCGTTGCCGCGCTGCTCTTCTGGTTCATCGGCGCCAATGCCCCGGCCGCCTTCCTGCCGCACTTCACGGTCTTCGTGCTGGCCTGCTTCATCGGCTACATGGTGGTCTGGAACGTCACGCCGGCCCTGCACACGCCCCTGATGAGCGTCACCAATGCGATCTCCAGCATCATCGCCATCGGCGCGCTGGTGCAGATCGCGCCGCCCGGCCAGGTGCGGCCGGACGACTGGATACGCTGGCTGGCGATGGCGGGCATCGCGCTCACCTCGATCAACATGTTCGGCGGCTTCGCCGTGACCCAGCGCATGCTGGCGATGTTCCGCAAATAGGCAAGATGAACATTTCCCCCATCCCCCTTTCCAGGAAAGGGGGCGACGGCGGTTCGCTGCGCTCCCCATCTTCACGTCGCTCCTCCTCGGGACGGCCCTTCGGAGAAACTCATGTCTGACAGTCTGCCAACGGTCGCCTATATCGGGGCGACGATCCTCTTCATCTTGAGCTTGGGCGGCCTCTCCAATCCGGAGACTTCGCGCCGCGGCAACCTCTACGGCATGATCGGCATGGCCATCGCCGTGCTGGCCACGATCCTCGGACCCCGCGTCGCGGCGGCCGGCATCGTCTGGATTCTCGTCGCCATGGTGGTCGGTGCGAGCATCGGCCTCTACGCCGCCCGCATCGTCAAGATGACCCAGATGCCGGAACTGGTGGCGCTGATGCACAGCCTGGTCGGCCTGGCCGCGATGCTGGTCGGCTTCGCCAACTACATCGATCCGGCGGCGGCGGCGGGCTTGTCCGGCGCCGAGCGGACCATCCACGAGCTGGAAATCTACGTCGGCATCCTGATCGGCGCGGTGACCTTCTCCGGCTCGATCGTCGCCTTCGGCAAGCTCTCCGGCAAGATCGGCGGCAAGCCGCTGCTGCTGCCGGCGCGCCACTGGATCAATCTCCTCGGCCTGCTGGTGGTGATCTGGTTCGGCCGCAGCTTCCTGCACGCCGGGTCGGTCGGTGACGGCATGACGGCGCTCGTCGTGATGACCGTGATCGCGCTTC
>JAJZRT010000768.1 GCA_021802595.1 Pseudomonadota bacterium | reverse complement strand
GTGACCCTATGGTACGCGCCGTTTCAGCTGCCGCACCCGGGCTGGCTGCTGGCTTACGCATTGCTGGCCTGCGCCATCATGGGCGCGGTCGGCATCGTGGCGGGCATCTGGGCGGAAAAATACGACCAGCTGGCGGCGTTCCAGAACTTCCTGATCCTGCCGCTCACCTTCCTGTCCGGCGTGTTCTACTCGATCAACTCGCTGCCGCCCTTCTGGCAGGCCGTGTCGCGCGTCAATCCGGTGTTCTACCTGATCGACGGCTTCCGCTATGCCTTCGTCGGCCAGTCCGACACCGATCCCGGACTCGGCCTGCTGGTCGCCGGGGCCTGCTTTGTGGCAATATCCGCCCTCACTCTGATGCTGCTGAAGAGCGGCTACAAACTCAGACACTAGATTGCGAAAGACGAGCGAGGCAAGACAAGCATGGTTACTCCCGACGACATCAAAGGCTGGATCACCGAGAAGCTGCCGTGCGACCACATCGAACTGGACGGCGACGGCCAGCATTTCCAGGCAGTGATCGTCAGCCCGGCCTTCACCGGCAAGAACACGATCCAGCAGCACCGGCTGGTGTACGACGCGCTCGGCACCCGCATGCATGCGCAGATCCACGCGCTGTCGATGAAGACCTACACCCCCGAAGACTGGGCTGCCCGCTGAATGGATGCGCTGCTGATCCACGGCGGCAATCCGCTCGCCGGTGAGGTGCGCATTTCCGGCGCCAAGAATGCCGCGCTGCCGATCCTGACTGCCAGCCTGCTCAGCGCCGAGCCGCTGAAGCTCGGCAACGTGCCGCATCTCAAGGACATCAGCACCATGCTGGCGCTGCTCGGCCACATGGGCGTGCGCGTCACGCTGGACGACAAGAACCACGTCACCTTGTCCGGCGAGTCCATTCCTCACAAGGAAGCACCCTACGAAATGGTGAAGACCATGCGTGCCGCCATCCTGGTGCTGGGGCCGACGCTGGCGCGATTCGGCGAGGCGCGCGTGTCGCTGCCGGGCGGCTGCGCCATCGGCTCGCGCCCGGTCGACCTGCACATCAAGGGCCTGCAGGCGATGGGCGCGGACATCGCCATCGAGCACGGCTACATCCACGCGCGCTGCAAGTGCCTCAAGGGCGCGCGCATCATGATGGACGTGGTGACCGTGACCGGCACCGAGAACCTGATGATGGCCGCCGCCCTCGCCGAAGGTACGACCGTGCTGGAGAATGCCGCACGCGAACCCGAGGTGGTCGACCTCGCGCGTTGTCTTGTCGCGATGGGCGCGAACATCGAGGGCGCGGGGACCGACGTCATCACCGTCCACGGCGTCGATGCGCTGCATGGCGCCGACTACACGGTGATGGCCGACCGCATCGAGACGGGCACCTTCCTGGTTGCCGCCGCGATGACCGGCGGCCGCGTACGCACCACCCATACCCAGCCCGATACGCTGGAGGCGGTCATCGCCAAGCTGCGCGAGGCGGGCGCCAAAGTCGAAGTGGGCTCCGACTGGATCGAGGTCGCGTCCGACGGCAAACTGAAGGCCGTCGACGTGCGTACCGCGCCGCATCCGGCCTTCCCTACCGACATGCAGGCGCAGTTCATGGCGATGAACTGCATCGCCGACGGCGCGGCGAGCGTCACCGAAACCATTTTCGAGAACCGCTTCATGCACGTGCAGGAACTGCGGCGGCTGGGGGCCAATATCGAGGTGTCCGGCCATACTGCTTTAGTGCGGGGGGTTCCGCGGCTCGACGGCGCCACCGTGATGGCGACCGACCTGCGTGCCTCGGCCTGCCTGGTGCTGGCCGGACTGGTGGCAGCCGGCGAGACCACCATCGAGCGCACCTACCACCTCGACCGCGGCTACGAGCGCATCGAGGAAAAGCTCACGCAACTGGGCGCGCGCATCAAGCGCGTGCATTGAATGACATCCCTGGTCACGTTCGGGCTGGCCCCTTCGACTCCGCTCAGGACAGGCCTGTCGAAGCCCTCAAAGCCGTTCGGGCTGAGCTTGTCGAAGCCCCTTTGCGATCCAAGCAGCGCTTCGACAGGCTCAGCGCGAACGGATTGTTGTCAGGGCCTGTGAATTAGGAAATCGCAATAACCATGAGCAACACCGGCATCACGCTGGCCCTCTCCAAGGGCCGCATCTTCGAGGAAACCCTGCCGCTGCTGGCTGCGGCCGGCATCGTGCCGACCGAGAACCCCGAGTCCTCGCGCAAGCTCATTATCGGCACCAACCGCGACGACGTGCGGCTCATCATCGTGCGCGCCAGCGACGTGCCGACCTATGTGCAATACGGCGCCGCCGACCTCGGCATCGCCGGCAAGGACGTATTGAACGAGCACGGCGGCAGCGGCCTCTACCAGCCGCTCGACCTGCAGATCGCAAAGTGCCGCATGATGGTCGCCGTGCGCGAAGGCTACGACTACGCCGGAACGGTGAAGCTGGGCGCGCGCATCCGCGTCGCCACCAAGTACGTCAACGCAGCACGCGACCATTTCGCTTCCAAGGGCGTGCACATCGACCTCATCAAGCTGTACGGCTCGATGGAACTGGCGCCGCTGGTCGGCCTGTCCGACGTCATCGTCGACCTCGTTTCCACCGGCGGCACGCTCAAGGCCAACGGCCTCGTTGCGGTGGAACATATCAGCGACATCAGCTCGCGGCTGGTAGTGAACCAGGCAGCCCTCAAACTCAAGCGCAGCCTGATCCAGCCGGTGATCGATGCCTTTGCGTCCGCCGTCGCCTCCCGCTGACGCGTGCAGCGCAGGCAGCCGGGCCCGGTGCACTGAAACCTAGGCCATGTGCGGCATCGCGGGCGTCGTAACGGTCGATGCGGTCGAGCCGGCCCTGCTCGATGGCATGGCCCGGGGCCTCGCCCATCGCGGCCCGGATGGACAGGGACGGCACGTCGCCGGCAAGGTCGGCCTCGTGCATACGCGGCTCGCCATCATCGACCTCGAAGGCGGCGCGCAGCCGCTCTACAACGAGGACCGCAGCCTCGCGCTGGTCGCCAACGGCGAAATCTACAACTACCGCGAACTGCGCACCGAGCTCGAAGCGCTCGGCCACCGCTTCGCCACGCATTCCGACTGCGAAACGATCCTGCACGGTTACGAAGCCTGGGGGATCG
>JAJZRT010000767.1 GCA_021802595.1 Pseudomonadota bacterium | reverse complement strand
GAAAACAGGGCGGCCAGTCCCCCGGCCAGACGCAACCACAGGTTTTGCTTCATATCGATGCACCCCGGAGTTAAAGTTAATGTTCAATTTGCCCGATAATTCTACGAAATCGTGGTTTTATCAACCGCCCAGGTAAACATCAAAGTGATCGCCAAGCCGTTGCGCGTCGTCCCCTCTTCCGCGCCGTCCAGTCCGCAGCGCGACTCGCGCCCCCGCGGGGCGGCGCGCATCGTCATCGTCGACGACCGCAGCACCGCGCGCAGCCTGCTGGAAGGACTGGCGCGCACGCTGGAGCCGGGGGTGATCGTGGAGAGCTATGCGGATCCGCTCGACGCCCTGGCGCAGATGCAGCACGGCACGCCCGACCTCATCATCACCGATTACCGCATGCCGGGCATGGACGGCATCGAATTCACCCGCCGCATCCGTGCGGAACGCCGCCTGGCCGATGTCCCCATCATCATCGTCACCGTGGTCGAAGACCGCCAGGTCCGCTATCAGGCGCTGGAAAACGGCGCCACCGACTTCCTCACCCGTCCCATCGACCCCCAGGAATGCCGCGCCCGCTGCCTCAATCTGCTAGCGCTGCGGCGCAGCCAGAAAATCGTCGCCGACCGCGCACTGTGGCTCGAGGACCAGGTCCTGCAGGCCACCCGCGAAGTGCGCACGCGCGAACGGGAAACCCTGATGAAACTGGCCAAGGCCGGCGAATATCGCGACGAGGATACCGGCAACCACATTGTCCGCATGTCCAGGTATGCACGCCTGATCGCCGAGGAGCTCAAGCTCACCGCCATGGAATGCGACGAGATCGAGGCCGCTGCACCCATGCACGACATCGGCAAGATCGGCATCCCCGACCAGATCCTGCTCAAACCCGGCCGGCACACCCCGGAGGAACAGGCGATCATGCGCCGCCATCCGCTGATCGGCCATGAGATCCTCTCCGACAGTCCGTCGCGCTACCTGCAGATGGGCGCGGTCATCGCGCTCGGCCACCACGAGAAATTCGACGGCAGCGGTTATCCGCAAGGCCTGGCGGGCGAGGACATCCCGCTCCCGGCACGCATCGTGGCCGTGGCCGACGTGTTCGATGCACTCACCTCCAACCGTCCCTACAAACGCGCCTGGACGTTCCAGGACGCGCTGAAGTACATCCAGTCGGAAAGCGGACGCCATTTCGATCCTGCCTGCGTACGGGCATTCGAACTGCGCATCGACGCCGTGGCCGCCATCATGCGCGCGCTTGGCGACACTCCCGACTAAGCCGCCATGAACCTGTCGCGTCCCGCTTTTGTCGTACGCCTGCAAAAACTGATTCAGGCACGGCCGGACACCGAGTTCCAGCAATCCCTGATCCGCCTGTGCATCGTTGTCGGCTTCTACCTGTATTTCTCGCTGGACTGGGAAGGAAACAGCCCCGCCATCGCCGCGCAGGTCCACATCATCGGCCTGACCCTCACGTTCGTTTCCCTGTCACTGCTGATCGGCTCGCTGGTCGACCCGGGCGTGTCCGTTGCCCGCCGCAGCCTGGGCATGCTGCATGACTTCACGGTCGCCACCTACATGCTGGCCATTTCGAACGAGACCGGCGCGCCGGTGGTGGCCACCTATCTGTGGGTCACCCTGGGCAATGGATTCCGATACGGCATGCCTTACCTGCATGTTTCCACGATTGCATCGGCAATCGGCTTCATGGTGGTGTATCAGGTCAATCCCTTCTGGCATGCGCATACGCCGCTATGGATGGGCATATGGCTGACGCTCATCGTGGTTCCCCTCTATGCGTCGAACCTGCTGAAGCAGCTGCACGGCGCCGTCAGGCGCGAGAAGGAGGCCAGCCAGGCCAAATCGAGTTTCCTGGCCAACATGAGCCACGAGCTCCGCACGCCGCTGAACGGCGTCATCGGCGTGGCCGACCTGCTGGCGGAAACGCGGCTCGACAAGGAACAGAAGGAACTGGCCCAGATCATCCGCGCATCGGCCAACACGCTGCTCGAACTGATCGAGAACGTACTCGACATTTCGCGCATCGAGGCCGGCCGGATTGCCACGAACGAAGAGGATTTCGACCTGCACCGCCTCGTGAACGGCACGATCGCGATGATGGAAACGCAGGCCCAGGGCAAGGGACTGGTCCTGGCGTCGCACATCGCACCGCAGACGCCGTTTCAACTGCACGGCGATGCGCGCCACCTGCGCCACGTTCTCATCAACCTGATCGGCAATGCCATCAAGTTCACCGAACACGGGCGGGTGGATATCTATATCCGCCCGGTCGGCCAGGCCCAACCGCAACGCCTGCGCTTCGAGGTCGTCGACACCGGCATCGGCATTCCGGAAGCCGCACAATCCCGCGTGTTCGACAGCTTCACCCAGGGCGACCCGACCATCACGCGCCGCTTCGGCGGCAGCGGCCTCGGCACCACCATCGCCAAGCAGCTGGTGGAAGCGCTCGGCGGCCAGATCGGATTGCACAGCCGCGAAGGGGAAGGCACGACGTTCTGGTTCGAACTGCCGTTTGCCATGCAGGCGAACCTGCCCGGGCCCGTTTCCGAACAATTCGACGCCCCCATGCGCGTGGCGATTCTGGCAGGCGGCGAGCTCACGGCCCGGATTCAAACCGTCATCCGCAACTGGGGTGCCGACACCGTCGCGGTCGACAATACCACCCACCTGGCAGCCGAGCTGTCCACCTATGTGTCAGGCGGCACGCCGCTGGGCGCGGTCGTCGTGGAACGCAGCACCCTGCCGGGCGATCCGATCGCCTTCCTGCATCTGCTGCGCGACGATCCCAGCCTGGCCACCCTGCCGGTCATCCTGATCGAATCCGACGACAGCGTCCCGCTGTCGCGCGACGCGCAACTGCTGCGCGGCGGCTACGCCTCGGTCCTGCGCACGCCCGTCAACACGACCCTGCTGTTCAACGCCATCCATGCCGTCGTCAGCCACGACATGCCCGCCAACGTGGTCTCGCTGGCCCACCACTTGCGGGCGCAGGCCGGACAGGCGCAGGGACTGAATATCCTGGTGGCGGAAGACAACCCGGTCAACCAGCGGGTGATCCGCGGCCTGCTGGAACATGCCGGGCACAAGACCTTTCTGGCGCATGACGGCGAAGAAGCGCTG
>JAJZRT010000766.1 GCA_021802595.1 Pseudomonadota bacterium | reverse complement strand
CTTGGGATGCAGCGCGAGGAAGAGCCGGCGCAGGCCGGGGTATTCGCGGACCAGCAGCGTCTCGATGCGGCAATCCTCGAAGAACTCCACCGCCATGCGCTGGAACGGGCTCCAGTTGTCGGCGACCTGCGCCTCGGACCAGCGGCGGTGGCCGATCATGTGGGCGAGCGCGGCACGGTAGCGGTCGAGGCCGGAGACGCCGCCTGCATCGTCGTACACGTCCGGCAGGCGGATGCCGAGCTTGTCGTAATACGGAACCGGCTTGCGGATCTCGTCGAACGCGGTCGAGTACGGCACCAGGTGGTCGCTGTCCTGCCACAGGCCGCGCAGGTACAGATCGAGCTTGCGCTCGACGTCCACCAGCAAGGTTCCGTGGCGCTCGCGCTGCAGCACGGCGCGGGCGTCGGCCGATTGCAGGCTGAAGTAGTCCTTCTGCCGCTCGGGGTGGCTGCGGTAGTTGCGGATGCCGTATTCGACCCAGTTCTTCAGGCCGGCGAGCGTGAGCTGGCTGAGCAGGGCCGGCGCCTGCGCGAAGAATTCCGGCAGACCGGGGCTGGGGAAGGTGGTGTGGTGGCCGTGGATGGAACCAGTGGTGCGCTCCATGAAATCGAGCGTGATGTCGAGGTAGTGCTGCAACTGTTCCGGCGACTGCAGCCGCCGCGCCACCGGCGCCAGCGTCTGCAGGAAGGGCGTGATCGCTTTGCCGTTGGGTGACTTCTGCAAGCGCTGGATCAACGCCATGACTGCGGGCAACGCGGATTCGCCGACCGCCTTGGCGGCGGACGGCCACTCCTCCAGGAACGCCAGCATCGGCTCGACGCCGCGTCCCAGCTTGCCGATGACGCGGCCCGTTTCGAGGTAGGCATTGATGCCTTCGCGCGTGAGCACGGCGAGCGCCTCGGCCATGACGTCGTCGAACACCTCCTCGACCTGCGGGAAGCGGGTGTCGAGCTGCTTCCAGTAAGCAGCCATCAGCGGGTGCTGGTATGCGGTTGTGGGGCTCACGTTCGAGACTTAAGCAAACGTTGCGTCGATCGCATGATCGAGCGTTTCGCGGATGTCGGCGTCGTCGGTGATCGGCCGCACCAGCGCCATGCGGCAGGCGTCGCGCGGCTCCACGCCGTCCTTGATCAGGGTCGCTGCGTACACCAGCAGGCGCGTCGAGATGCCTTCGTCGAGGCCATGCCCTTTCAGGCTGCGGGCGACGCCACCGATCTTCACCAGCTTCGCCGCCACCGCTGCGTCCATGCCGGTTTCCTTCGCCACGATCTGCGCTTCCAGCGCGGCATCGGGGTAGTCGAAGTCGAAGGCGGTGAAGCGCTGCTTGGTCGACTGCTTCAGGTCCTTCATCAGCGTCTGGTAGCCGGGGTTGTAGGAGATCACCAGCTGGAAATCGGGATGCGCGTGGATCAGCTCGCCCTTCTTGTCGAGCGGCAGGGTGCGGCGGTGGTCGGTCAGCGGATGGATCACCACGGTGGTGTCCTGGCGCGCTTCGACGATCTCGTCGAGATAGCAGATGGCGCCGATGCGCGCGGCGGTGGTGAGGGGGCCGTCGAGCCAGCGGGTGCCGTTGGCTTCCAATAAGTAACGGCCCACCAGATCGGAAGCCGTCATATCCTCGTTGCAGGCCACGGTGATCAGCGGCTTGTCGAGCTTCCACGCCATGTATTCGACGAAGCGCGATTTCCCGCAGCCGGTCGGCCCTTTCACCATCACCGGCAGGCGGTTGCGGTAGGCGGCCTCGTACAGCGCGACCTCGTTCTTCTGCTGCTGGTAGAAGGGTTCCTGCTCAACCTTGTACTGGTCTTTGTTCGTCATCTTTATTCCTCGCTGCGGAAGAAAAAAACGCCCCCAGCAAGCCGGGGGCGTGTAGCGCGGGAGGGTTCTCGGCGGCTAGGAGATCGCTTCAAACCGGTCCCGCGTGGGGATGAGGTTCATCCCCGCTTGCTTATTTGTGCACGCCCAGCTTTTCACGCCAGCCGGGGTAGATCTTGTCGGCGTCGCCAGGGAAGGACTCGAATGCGCGGGCGAACTCCTTGTGCTCCTTGGCGAACTCGATCGGGTCGGCGCCCGACTTCCAGCACTCGTACGACTGACGCAGGGAGATCGCGCCGGCAGCCGGGCTGTCGATGTGGCCGTAGGAACCGCCGCCGGAGGTGTTGATGACGTTGCCGTGACCCAGGTTCTCGAAGAAGCCGGGCAGACGCAGTGCGTTCATGCCGCCGGAGATGATCGGGGTGGTGGGCTTCATGCCGTACCACTTCTGGAAGTAGACCGGGCCCTGGCACTCGTCGCGCTCGATCATGTAGGCGATGATCTTGTCGGTGTTGTCGCCTTCCATCTTGCCGTAGCCCATGGTGCCGACGTGGATGCCGGAAGCCCCCTGCAGACGGGAGATCTTGGCCAGCACGAAAGCGGTGTAGCCGCGCTTGGCCGAGGGCGAGGTGATCATGCCGTGGCCGGCGCGGTGGTAGTGCAGGTACTGGTTGGGGTACTGGCGGCGGGCGGTGGTGATCATGCCGGGGCCGCCGACGAAACCATCGACCAGGAAGGCCAGCTTGTCGGCGTCGGGGCCGAAGGTTTCCAGCGCGAAGTCGGCGCGGGCGCACATTTCGAAATGGTCGTCAGCGGTGATGTTCATCGAGAACAGCTTGGCCTGGCCGGTTTCGTCCTGGGCGCGCTTCATGGCGTCATAGACGAGGGGGATGGTCTTCTTCAGCGGCGAGAACACCTGGTTGCCCTGGGGTTCGTCGTTCTTGATGAAGTCGCCGCCCAGCCAGAACTGGTAGGCCGCATTGGCGAAGGGCTCGGGGCGCAGGCCCAGCTTGGGCTTGATGATGGTGCCGGCAATGTAGCCGCCGTTCTGGATCGGACGACCCAGGATGCGCCACAGGTCGGAGATGTCCTTGGCGGGGCCGTCGAACAGCTGGATGGCGCGCGCGGGGAAATAGACGTCGATCATCTTGGCGTGCTCGATGTCGCCCATGCCCTGGTTGTTGCCGATGGCCAGCGTCAGGAAGGACACGATCATCATGCGGCCGTCGGTGACGTTGCGGTCGAACAGCTCCAGCGGATAGGCGATGCGCATATCCTCGGTGGCTTCGTCGATGTAATAGACCAGCGCGTCGAC
>JAJZRT010000765.1 GCA_021802595.1 Pseudomonadota bacterium | reverse complement strand
GCGTGGCCTGCCTGACTTCACCGAACTGGTCGAGCAGGTGGGACCGTCCGTGGTGAACATTCGCACAACCGAGAAGGTGACGGCGAGGCCCTCCATCGGGGGCATGGATGAAGACATGCTGGAGTTCTTCCGGCGTTTTGGTGTCCCGGTGCCCAACATTCCACGCCAGCAGGGGCCGCAGCGTCCGCAGCCCGAAGAGCAGCCGCGTGGCGTGGGATCGGGGTTCATTCTGAGCCCTGACGGCTATGTCATGACCAACGCCCACGTGGTGGAGGGGGCGGACGAAGTGATTGTGACGCTGACGGACAAGCGGGAGTTCAAGGCCAAGATCATTGGCTCGGACAAGCGCACCGACGTTGCCGTCGTCAAGATCGACGCCACGGGACTGCCCGCGGTAAAGGTGGGTGACGTGGGCCGTCTTAAGGCGGGTGAATGGGTCATGGCAATCGGCTCTCCCTTTGGCCTGGAAAACACCGTGACCGCCGGCATCGTGAGTGCCAAGCAGCGCGATACGGGCGACTATCTGCCCTTTATCCAGACGGACGTGGCCATCAACCCCGGTAACTCCGGCGGCCCTCTGATCAACATGCGGGGCGAGGTGGTGGGCATCAACAGCCAGATCTACTCCCGCTCCGGCGGATTCATGGGTATCTCGTTCGCCATTCCCATTGACGAGGCCATGCGCGTGAGCGAGCAACTGCGCGTGAGCGGTCGCGTGAGCCGTGGCCGCATTGGTGTTCAGATTGGCTCGGTTCCCAAGGATGTGGCGGAGTCCATCGGGCTTGGCAAAACCGACGGCGCGCTGGTGCGCGGCGTGGAGACTGGATCCCCCGCGGAGAAGGCTGGCATCGAGGCGGGCGACGTGATCACGCGCTATGACGGCAAGGCCGTCGAGAAGGCGTCTGACCTTCCCCGCTTGGTGGGCAACACCAAGCCAGGCACCAAGACCCATATCACGGTGTTCCGCCGTGGCGCATTGCGCGACCTGTCGATCACCATCGCCGAGGTGGAGCCTGATGAAAAGGTGGCAGCCAAGGCAGCCGAAGCAGAAGGCAAGGGCAAGTCCTCGACAGCGGCTCAGCAGATCGGCTTGGTCGTTGCCGACCTGACCGCTGCGCAGGCGAAGGAACTGAAGGTGAAGGGAGGGGTGCGCGTGGTCTCTGCCAACGACGCGGCGGCGCGTGCCGGTCTGCGGGCAGACGATGTGATCATCGCGCTGGCTAACACCGAAGTCCGTAACCTCAAGGATTTCGAAGCGGTACTAGCGAAGGCTGACATGGGGAAACCCATCAACGTGCTTTTCCGTCGCGGCGAATGGGCGCAATATGCACTGATCCGCCCCAGCCGTTAGGCAGCGTCGCCAGGGCTCGCTGGAGCCCTGCGATTCCGTAGCGGGGAACGCTCTTTCGCAGGGTTGGTATCAACGGGGCGCTATGTACTTATTGATAGAATAAGTGTGTTTCAAAGGCGCCAATCAATATAACTCCACCTTGAACGTCGCCATGCGGAAAACGCGCTAAGTCATGCACAGGTTTTCCATGGCTTGTTCACTTGTTATTCAGCAATTTGAGATGTGTTGGTTGAATAAGATGTGGATAAGTGCCTCGTTGCAGCCCGGCAACGACCCCGGGCGCTTGTAGGACGCACCCCTTGTCGGGGCCTTTTTGCCTACAATGAAGCTCCAACTATCGCAGTTGCCAAAGATTGTTGGTTCAGGGCGCGTCGCTTGTTTGACGCGCCCTTTTTTCTTGTCATGAGCCTTGCGGTTCAAATACTTGTCGTATCCCGTTGATGAACCACATCAGAAATTTTTCGATCATTGCGCACATCGACCACGGCAAGTCCACGCTTGCTGACCGCATCATCCAACGCTGCGGGGGACTGGCCGACCGGGAGATGGAAGCACAGGTGCTCGACTCGATGGACATCGAGAAGGAGCGCGGGATCACCATCAAGGCGCAGACCGCGGCACTGCAATACAAGGCGCGTGATGGCAAGGTCTACAACCTGAACCTGATCGATACGCCGGGCCACGTGGACTTCTCTTATGAGGTGTCGCGCTCGCTTTCGGCGTGTGAGGGTGCATTGCTGGTGGTCGATGCATCGCAGGGCGTCGAGGCGCAGACCGTGGCCAACTGCTACACCGCGCTGGATCTGGGTGTGGAAGTGCTGCCCGTGCTCAACAAGATGGATCTGCCCCAGGCCGATCCAGACACCGCCAAGGCCGAGATCGAGGATGTGATTGGCATCGACGCAAGCGAAGCCATTGCCATTTCGGCCAAGACAGGCATGGGCATCGACGACGTGCTGGAGCAGATCGTTGCCAAGGTGCCGGCCCCGCGCGGCCAGTCCGAGGCGCCTCTGCGCGCGATGATCATCGATAGTTGGTTTGACTCCTACGTGGGCGTGGTCATGCTGGTGCGCGTGGTCGATGGCCGGCTGCAGAAGGGCGAACGCTTCAAGATGATGGCCAGCGGCGCGGCCTACGAGGCGAACAACCTCGGTGTGTTCACGCCCGCGCAGCAGTCGCGCGATGCGCTGGAGGCGGGGGAGGTGGGCTACATCATCGCCGGCATCAAGGAACTGAAGGCAGCGAAGGTGGGCGACACCATCACGCTGGAAAAGAAGCTGCCCAACAACCTGGGCCCCGCCACGGAGGCGCTGCCGGGCTTCAAGGAAATCCAGCCCCAGGTGTTTGCCGGCCTGTACCCGACGGAAGCCAACCAATACGACGCGCTGCGCGACGCCCTGGAAAAGCTGCAGCTCAACGATGCGTCGCTGCACTTCGAGCCCGAGGTGTCGCAGGCGCTGGGCTTCGGCTTCCGGTGCGGCTTCCTGGGGCTGCTGCACATGGAGATCGTGCAGGAACGCCTGGAGCGCGAATTCGACCAGGACCTGATCACCACCGCGCCCAGCGTGGTGTACGAGGTGGTCAAGGGCGATGGCGAGGTCATCATGGTCGAGAACCCGTCCAAGATGCCCGACCAGGGCAAGATTCAGGAGATCCGCGAGCCCATCGTGACCGTGCACCTGTACATGCCGCAGGACTACGTGGGCCCGGTCATGACGCTGGCCAACCAAAAGCGCGGCGTGCAGATGAACATGCAGTACCACGGCCGCCAGGTCATGC
>JAJZRT010000764.1 GCA_021802595.1 Pseudomonadota bacterium | reverse complement strand
AACGCCACCAGCAGCGCGAAAATCAGCGCATCGGTCCACAGAATGACGGGTATGAAGCTCATTGCAGCCGTACCCGCGGGTCCACCCACGAATAGGAAATGTCGGTGAGGATCAGCCCGACGATATAGAGGAAGGACCCCAGGAACACCATCGCGCGCACCACCGCGAAATCCTGCGCCTGGATCGCGTCGATGGTGTAGCTGCCGAGCCCGGGGATGCCGAAGAAGGATTCGGTGATGAGGCTGCCCATGAACAGCAGCGGCAGCACCACCACCGCACCGGTCAGGATCGGGATCATGCCGTTCTTCAGCACATGGCGGAACAGCACGCGCACCTCGGACAGGCCCTTGGCGCGTGCCGTGCGCACGTAGTCCCTGCCGATTTCCTCAAGGAAGATCGTGCGGTACCAGCGCGCGCCGCTGCCGAGCCCCGCCGCCACGCTGACCAGCACCGGCAGCAGGATGAACTTGAAGGCATCGATGCCGCCCGCATAGCCCGAGATCGGCAGGAGGTTCCACAGCTTGGCGATGAAATACTGGCCAGCGATGATGTAGAACAGCCCCGAGATCGACATCAGCACGACGCACAGCACGACGCCCCACAGGTCGAGATAGGTGGCACGGAAGAACACCATCAGCAGGGCGAAGGTGATGTTGACCAGCAGGCCGATGACGAACACCGGCAGCGCGATCGCCAGGCTCGGCCCCATGCGCGTCCTGATCTCATGTGCGATGTCTCGGCCGTCGTCGCCCTTGCCGAACTTGAATGCGAACATCGCCACCGAATGCTTGAAGAAGATCGTATCGGTGAACTGCGCGCTGCCCGTTTCCCGCTCATTCAGCAGCAGCGGCTTGTCATAGCCGTGCTCGACCTTCCAGCGTTCGATCGCGTCCGGCGTCACATGCTTGGCGCCGAGCTGCAGCCGCGCCATGTCGTCCGGCGTGTTGACGACGAAGAACAGTGCGAAGGTCAGCAGGTTCACCCCGATCAGGATCGGGATCGCGTAGAGCAGGCGGCGCAGGATGTACGCAAGCATCAGGCGACCTTCCTTTCGTGGCGCCGCCAGGCGATCACCGCCGGCGCTATCACCGCCCCGAGCGCGACGATCATGAGGGCGATCGGCCACAGCACGGGCCGGTTCCATTCTTTACGTCGGGCTGCGCGTAGTTCCGGGTCGATACGCCGGTATTTGAGTGTGTTGTTGGCCATCAGGTTGGGTTTGACGTTATGGACCCAGCCATGCACCAGCCCGAAGGACTTGGGATAGTAGGCGAAGATCCACGGCGCATCGCGGCGCACGATCTCGAGCATGGCGTCGATCACCCGCTGGCGTTCGGGGCCGTTGTCCATGTCCTTCATGCGCTCGAACAGACGGTTGAACTCCGGATTGTCGTAGTTGGCCGCGTTCTCGCCGCCGCTGGTCACTTTCTTGTTCGGGCCATAAAGCAGGAAGAAGAAGTTCTCCGGATCGGGATAGTCGGCATTCCAGCCCCATTCGAACAGCTGGGCGTTGCCCTTGCGCATCTTGTCCTGGAAGCGATTGTAGTCGGTACCGCGCACGACCAGCTGCACGTTGAGCTTGTCGAGCTGCTTCTTCATCCAGTCGAGCCGCGACTTGGCGTCGGGGCCGCTCGCCATGGTGTCGAAATACAGCACCAGCGGCGCGCCGGTCTTCGCATTGCGTCCGTTTGGATAGCCCGCCTCGGCCAGCAGTTTCTTCGCCACGTCGATGGAGCGCAGCACGATTTTTCCGTCGCGCGCTTCGTAGACATACGGATTCAGCCCCGCCACGCCGTCGACGTAGCCGAATAGCCCGGGCGGGATCGGCCCCTGCGCCGGAATGCCGCGGCCGTTGAGGAAAATGGAAATGAATTCGTCATAGTCGAACGCGATCGAAATCGCCTGCCGCAGCTTGCGGCGGTCCTCGCCGAGGCCGCCGACCACGGGATCGAGCATGTTGAAGCCAACATACCAGATCGACGCCGCCACCGTGGTGACGAGGTGGATGTCCTTGGCGCGCATGCTGTCGGTCAGCTGCGGATTGCCGCCGGCCGAGAACTGGATGGCCTGGTCGAAGCTGTCCGAACTGATGCCGGAACTGTCGTAGTAGCCCTGCAGGAACTTGCTCCAGTAGGGAATGGTTTCCTTTTCCAGGCTGAACACGGCCTCATCGACGAACGGCAGCCGCTTGCCGGCATCCGCCAGCAGTCCGGCCTGCCGGTCTGCCTCATCGCCGTCCGCCGGGTAGGTTTCGCCGTGGTAGTAGGGGTTTCGCTTCAGCACCATGCGGCGGTTGGGATCGTTCTCCGCCAGATAGTAGGGGCCGGTCCCGACCGGCTGCCAGTCGAGGCTGAGATTCCGGTCCGCCATGCCGGGCTGTGCGTAGAAGGCCTCCGCCTCCCACGGCACCGGCGCAAAAAACGGCATCGCCAGCCAGTAGATGAACTGCGGGTATTTGCCCTTGATGTGGATGCGGTAAGTGTAGCGGTTTACCACCTCCGCGCCGGCGAGGGGGAAATCATTCAGGTTCAGCGGCGCATCGGGATGCGCCTTGACCGCCGCTTCCAGCGCGTCACCCAGGGCCTTCAGGCCGACGATGTGCTCCGACATCAGGCCGAAAATCGGCGAGCTCAACCTGGGGTTGGCCAGCCGCTTGATCTGGTACACATAATCCGCCGCGACGAGTTCGCGCGTGCCGGTATGCGTGAAGTCGCCGATCCGTGTCTTGTCCGCCAGGGCAGCGGCATCCAGTCCATGATAGAAATAATGGCCCGCCGCATCGCGGGCAAAGGCCGGATGCGGCTGGTAGCGGATTCCGGGGCGGATGCGGATTTCATACACGCTTTCGGCGATGGCTGAAGACGGCGCATCGTCGGGAAGCGGCCTGCCCGCAACGTCGAGATACCGCGGCTTGGGCACGGCCTCGGCCGTCAGCGGGATCAGTGTGTAGGGACGCTTGAGAAAATGGTATTGCAGCGGCGGCTCGTAGATCTGCCCGGTGAACTCGGCTTCGTTCGAACTGTATGAACGCGCCGGATCGAGATGCTTGGGGCGTTCGGAGAATGCGCTGTACAGCACATTGGCGCGTGCGTCGCTGTCGGGATAGGGATTGTTCCAGCTGTCGGAACAGCT
>JAJZRT010000763.1 GCA_021802595.1 Pseudomonadota bacterium | reverse complement strand
AGCGCCGCCTCAAGGGCGGTCAGTTGGTCTTCGGTATGTGCCATCAGCGATAGACCACCAGGTTCATCTCCGTGGTATCCGCCAGGGAGGTATTGCCCGTAGCGCACACCACGTCGACATAGGCCGCCGTCTTGGCATCCGATGTCGAACGTGCCAAGGCCGTCCTGGCGCTGCCCGAATTGCCTGTGCTGCGAGCAAACGCCAGCCAGCAGTAGTTCGCATCCACGAAGGGTTGGGAAAACGTGATCCGATAACGTCCCGCTGCCAGTCGGGTGACCGTTGCGACGTTGTGAGAGGCACTGATCTGGATGGCGGAACCGCTATAACCAAAGGTCACCCAGGCACGGGCGATCCCCGGGTGCTCAGGACGCACCAGCGTCTTGATCTCGGCGGCGACCCGACTGGCCAGCGCAGCAATGTGTGAAGCCAGGCTCATGATCAGGCGATCAACTGTGCTTCGAAGATGGCAACGAAGTCGGTGCTGGTGTCACCGATATCTGCACTGGCCACCGCACCGATATTGGTCCGGGCCTGCAATTGCTCCGGCGCAGTCAGGGTTTGTGCCGCATCGAAACGCACGCGTTTGTCGATGGCGGCGGTCAGCGCGGCAATGCCGGTCTGGTCATTCTGCAGGGCCTGCTGCAGTTCGAGCAGTGTGTCGTAAGCAGCATCGGCACCACCGAGAATCTGGGCACGCAAGTCATCGAGCAGCGTGACGATCTTGGAGGCAGAGAAGGTGGTGGTCGTACTGCCGGGGGCCAGATCATCGATGACGGCAACCGCAGCAATCGCCGCCTTGAGTTCGTTGATGGCGGCGACCAGCGTGGATTTGTCGGTCGTCGAGAGCGACGAAAGGTTGCCGATCTTGGCATAAACCGTCTTGAACTCGTCGGCAACACGGATGACCAGGCTGTGGATTTGGGTTTGCAGACTCATGATGCGATTTCCTTTGTGGTGGATAGAAGGGACGGTTCAGGTCAGCCAGCGGCTGCGGATCAAACGACGTCCGCCATTGCGAACGCCAGAAACAGCGAGGCCACCTCTGTGGGTGGCCTCGGCATCGGGTACATCGGATAAATCGGGGGGATCAGCGCTGGCGATCCCGAGTTGCTTTTCTAGTTCTCGCCAGTGCCGATCCTCAAAGCGATCGAGGCCGGAGGCTGCGGCAGCGGCCCGGGCATAGACGTAACAGTCGAGTGCTTCGTTACGCTCGCGCATCTTTTGCCATTCCCGAATCGCGAACCCGTTCCGGTCACGCCGGGTAATCAACTGCTCGGCACACAGTTGCTGCAAGAATTCAGCATCCACCTTGGGCAGATGGACAAAGCCTGCGGGATAGCGGATCGTCACACCGTCCTCGGCCACCTCCGGTGCCTTGCGTAGGTTGTTGTAGAACTCCAGCTTGGCGATGCCGCCTGCGACCGAGAACACCTTGATGCCTCGGCGCAGTTTCTTGCCGCCGGACGTGGCATCGACGGCAGTCGGCGTGCCGACCAGGGCTGCACCACGTGCCACCCCTTTGACGGCCATCAGACGCGGATCGCGCACACTTCGGACAAACGCATAGGCTTCCTGCGTCGCAAAGCCGGTATCCAATGCAAGACGACCCAATCCAAGCTGGCAGCCGGTTTCATGCGTCCATGTTTCCCGCAGCACGCCGGCCAGTGATTTCCACACCTCGTCGCGGGCGGTATCACCCATCAGCACGCGATGCTCGACGAGCCAGGATTCCTTGCCTCGACCGAAGGCCCACACCGAGATCTCGATGCGATCCTTCTGCACGTCGGCACCGGCGGTAAGCAGCAGGCCACCAACCGGGATGGTCCCGATCCGGTAGTCCTCGCGGCGTTCCAGCAAGCGCTGCCAGTCGGGTGCTTCGCCTTCTTCGACCCAGGTCTCCCCGAGTTCGGTGTTCTTGAAGGTCTTGATCGCGGCGGCGGATCCGGCTTCCTTACTGATGGCACTCTCCCAGGCGGCCGCGACATCTTTCCAGCTACGCCAGCCGATCGGGCTGTACAAACTCGACAGGTGGAAGCCGGCCGTGCGACTGGCGCCTTCAGCCATCGCGCGCCATTCACCGTGTTCCAGCATCCAGGTCTTGTGGTGTTCAGGGATTGGTACCTCACAGGATTCGCAGACGTAGGCCGCCGTATCCGGAAAGTTGCCATCCTCACCACGCTCCCAGCGCAATTGCTCGAAGCGCAGCCATTGCCGGTGCCCACAGTGCGGACACGGCACGAAGTAGCGGCGCTGGTCGGATGCCTCGTATTCCCGCTCGATGGTGCTGACACCGGCAATCGTCGGCGTCGACACAATGAAAATCTTGCGCCGAGAAAACGTCCTGGTACGGGCCTCAGCCAGCGCCACCGCATTGCCCTCGCCATCGACGTCGATCGGATAACCATCGACCTCGTCGAGAAACAAGTAGCGCACCGGCATCGAGCGCAGGCCGACCGCGCTGTTCGCTCCGGTCATCACCAGGACGCCACCGCGAAACTCCTTCGCCAGAATCGTGTTGCCCGAGTCGCGGCTCCGGGCCGGCGCGATTAACTCACGCAGGATCGACGATTCATCAATCAGCGGATCAATCCGTTGCTTCGAGTTGCGCTTCGCCATTTCCACGGTCGGCCAGACCGCCATCATTGGACCCGGCGCATGATGAATCACGTAGCCGATCCAGTTGCTGCCCATCTCGGTCGCACCCAGTTGGGCCGCTTTCATGAACACGACCCGCTCGACCGGCGAGGTCGGCGACAGGCAATCCATGATGGCCTTCAGATACGGCGTGCGACTGGTGCGCCAACGGCCTGGTTCTGACGAAGCCTTGGAGGACAACATCCGGTGCCGATCCGACCACTCGGAGACCGACAGCAGTGGATCCGGGACAAGCCCCTCCCGCCAGGCACGCTCGATATCGAGGGCACCTTCATATTCTTCCTGTTCCATCAATCCACCCGAGGCCGCATGTCACCGAGTTCGATCAGGTGATCGCGCACGGCAGACTCCAGGGCGACATGAAGTTCATGGGCGTCAACTTCCAATTTGGCAGCCATCTCGGCCGAAATCCGGGCTGGCCAGTTAAGCCAGGCATCACGCTCCGTGCGGGCCAGGCGAAACACATGGGCGATAGCC
>JAJZRT010000762.1 GCA_021802595.1 Pseudomonadota bacterium | reverse complement strand
TTCCCGCTGGAGCGTCTTGTCCTTGTGGGTGTCACCTTTGACGACGAGCACGCGCCCGGTCTTGGAGCGCACAACCCCCGAGATCGCGCCCGCGGCCAGAGCCAGGGCGAGATGCCAGTGGGACAAAGCCCGCGCCGGTGGACGCAGCGACTGCTGCGCGGCCCCCAGGTGCGTGTCCAGCGACGGCCAGAGGCCTTGCAGCCTGCCAACCTCGTCGGCGAACTGCTCGGGCTCCATCGTCACGCGGAAGAAATGCTCCGGCTCGGCCGGACTGGCGGGGACGATGTACGGCAGGAACGGCCAATCGCTCGGTAGCTCCTCGGCTTCGACTTCGCCAAGCCCAACCTGCAGCAGCAGATTGCGCACGGCCTTGACGCCATCGGGAGCCTGTTCACGCTGTCGCACCCTTCGGCCGAAGATCACCACCTGCTTGAACTGCGTTTCCACCGCTCGGTAGATGCGCAGGTCCGTGTAGTGGCGTGTCAGCCAACCGACCAACTCCGCGTCGAGCACGTAGCCGGGGACGATGAAGACCAGCACGCCGCCGTACTGCAACAGCGACAGCGAACGCTGATAGAACAGCTTTTCGAGGCGGGCACGGCCCTGGCCTTGGTAGCCGATGTTGCCGTTGACGTCCTTGGACAGGTCGCCATACGGCGGGTTGAGCCAGAGCAACCCGAAGGATTGCTTGGAGACCATCGTGTCCATCAGGTCCGCGTGCAGGCAGTGATCGACCAGGCCACGGGCATGACGTGCCCGCTCCGGGTCGAACTCGACGGCGAACGCCTTGGCCTGCTCGCGCCCGAGGGCATGGGCGGCTTCGGCGATCGCCACGCCTTCGCCGGCGCAGGGATCGAGGATGCACATCGGCCCATTGGATTCAGGCGCACTGGGCATCAGTGCATTGAGGGCTCTTTCGAGCGTCGGTTCATCCGTGGGGAAGTACCCGTTCTTTACGAAATTGCGGGCGAGCCGCGGGAACATGAGGGCCATGGAAGTCTCCTGGTTGGCGGGGATGAAAGACGGAGGTACGCCAAGGCGTGCCTCCGTGGGTGGGTCAGGCCGCTACCACTTCCGGCGTCCAGATCTTGGCCGGATACGGATAGGCGGTGAGCGCGTCACTGCGGATCAGGGAGCCCAGCGCCAGGGTCAGCGCCGGCACGTCGATGGCGAGCCGATGGCCTTCCAGCGGCCCGAGGGCGAACGGAAGGCGGGCCAGCATTTCGCGGCTTTGCAGCAGTTCCAGCACGGTCTCGCGCCAGTGGTCGAGCAGCGGCAACGGGCAGGTGTCCCGCACCAGCATCCACAGGCGGTCAAGCCGGTGGGCGCTGTCGCGCGGCAGCAGTGCCAAAGCGCTGGCGTTGGCCTTGTCGGGCTTGACGCAGCGCCGGTCGAACAGCCACACGTTGGACAGCGAACCGAACAGCGTTCGCCGGTAAGCGCGGGTCATGCGCTTTTCCAGGCGATCGACATTGCCGATGAACACCGGGACGCTGCCGCCCTGGCCGGTGATGACGTGGAACTGGTCCAGTCCCTGCTCGTCGCGCCCGAGGGTCAGGCGAGCGAGGAACTGCTGGACGGCGGTGTCGCGCGCCCAGATCGACAGGAAGATCAGGTTGCCCTGGTCGTCGCCGACGCAAGCGTCGGCCATCACGTCGGGGCATTCGTCGATGCGGTGCAGCGTGGTGGAAGAAGTGTGTGCGGGCATGGTGGTGTCCTCGGATGAACGGGAACAGCACCGCCCGCTGGGGCAAGTACTGCCCCAGGGGGTGGAAGAAAGCCGCTCAGTCCGGCTCGAACTGCCGGGTGTGCGGGTTGAAGTGAAGCGCCTCGTCCACCGCGGTGATCGGCGTGAAGCCGTCCAGGTAGATGTTGTTGAGGTACTGGTCGCGGTAGGTCAGCGCCTGCCGTGCCTGCTCCTCGGTGAGGCCGTTGTCAATGAAGTACGCCAGCATTTCCTCGTCGGAAGAAACTTCGTCGTTGGACAAACTGCCTTCAACGAGCTTCAACAGCGAGGCGGAGAGCGCAGCCAGGATCGGGTCCATGTCGGTTCCTCCTGGCTCAGACCATCAGTGTCGCGGCGGGAGCCGTGACAGCCGTGGGTGTGCGCCGTCGTGCGTGGTAAGCGCGAACGCCTGCACGCCAGTCGGCGGACTGCTCCGGTGCGAGGTCCAGATAGGACAGCGGGCACGAGTAGTAGTACGGGTGCATGGACTCTTCCAGCGGCTTGTAGCCCCACTGGCCGCCGCTGCGTTCAAGCAGATCGCAGCGGATGAAGCGCAGGGACTGGCCCGGCGCCAGATCACGATGCACACCTTCGACCTTGGCGGTCATTTCGACCACGGACCACAGCACGTTGCCGCGCATCGCATGGGCGATGACCTTTGTGCTGACGCGCTCGGTTTCCCGCGGTTCGATCAGTTCCGCGATCAATTCGGATCGCGATTGGTGAGAGAAATACCAGCCCATGAGAGGCCTCCTGAAGAAGTGGGGCCGGAGGCCTCCCCGTGGGGAAGAACCCCCAGCGGGTGATGGAATGTCGCAGGTGCGGCGAAGGAGCCTATGCCTTGTCCTCAGTCCCAGTCGTCATCGTCGCGATCACAACCGGCCGGGCAGTAGCCGAACTCGATCCCGTGCGAGCAATAGCCGTGCTCCGCATTCCAGTCCTGGGTTTCCTGCCGTTCGGCAGGCGTTGCGTAGTCCCATTCCTGGGTGGCGATTTCCAGCGCGTGAGTGCGCTGGTCATGCGGCAACCGACTGGCTTGCGCGTCGATCTCCGAACTGAAAAGCGTGACCCAGTGATCCCAGGACAGGCCGCAACCACGCTGGGCATGCTCGGCGGCCGTCTTGCACACGGCGCGCCACGCGGTTTCGTCCAGCGCGGAACGGGGTGTATCGCAAGCGATGGTGGACATGATGGAGACCTCCAGAAGAAAGCCGAGGCCTCCCCCGCATGGCGAAGGAGCCCCGGCGGGTGGATGGAGAACACCGCGGATGCGGTGTCTGCGATCACGCAGGTTGCAGTTCGGCCTGGCGGCTCCACTCCTGCGTCTTGAAGTCCAGCGCGTAGCCCAGTTCGCCCAGGCGGACGATCTGCGCGCGCAGGGTGCGGCGGTCGATGGTCGAATCCAGTTTCAC
>JAJZRT010000761.1 GCA_021802595.1 Pseudomonadota bacterium | reverse complement strand
GGCATGGGCGGCGGCTTCGGCGGCGGTGGGTTTTCCGACGCCTTCTCGGATATTTTTGGCGACATTTTCGGGGGCGGCGGCGGCAACCGCCGCGACCGCGTGTATCGCGGCGCCGACCTGCGCTACAACCTGGAAATCGACCTGGAGGAAGGCGCGCGCGGCACCGAGACCAAGATCCGCATTCCCACCCTGGAAGAATGCGGCACCTGCCACGGCAGCGGCGCCAAGCCCGGTACCCAGCCGACCACCTGCACCACCTGCGGCGGGCACGGGCAGGTCCGCATCCAGCAGGGCTTCTTCTCGGTGCAGCAGACCTGTCCGCGTTGCGGCGGTACCGGCAAGATGGTGGCCGATCCCTGCACCGCCTGCCATGGCGAAGGCCGAGTCAAGAAGCACAAGACGCTGTCGGTCAAGATCCCTGCCGGCGTCGACAGCGGCGACCGCATCCGTCTGGCCGGCGAAGGCGAAGCCGGTGTCAACGGCGGCCCGCCGGGCGACCTCTATGTGGTGATCCACCTCAAGGAACACCCGGTGTTCAAGCGCGACGGCGACGATCTGCATTGCGAAATGCCGATCAGCTTCGCCACCGCCGCCCTGGGCGGCGAGGTCGAAATCCCCACGCTGGACGGCCATGCCAAGATCAAGATTCCGGCCGAAACGCAGTCAGGCAAGGTGTTCCGCCTGCGCGGCAAGGGCATCAAGGGCGTGCGCAGCCATGCGCCGGGCGACCTCATGTGCCACATGCTGGTGGAAACGCCGGTGAACCTGTCCGAACGTCAGCGCGAACTGCTGCGCGAGTTCGAATCGCTGAGCCCGGGACGCAACAACAATCCGCGCGCGCAGTCGTTCATGGACAAGGTGAAGTCCTTCTTCGGGCAGTAAAGCGGGCTGCCCGCCGTTTCAGTTCGGCCGGGCAGCGGCAAACAGCCGGAAGAAATTCTCGCTGGTGGCTTCGCCCACCGCTTCGGCCGTCATGCCGCGCACCCGCGCGATTTCTTCCGCCACGTGCTTCACGAATCCCGGCTGGTTGGTCTGACCGCGGTGCGGCACCGGCGCCAGATATGGCGAATCGGTCTCGATCAGCATGCGCTCGAGCGGAATGGCCGCCGCCACCTCGCGCAGGGCGGCGGCGTTCTTGAAGGTGACGATGCCGGAAAACGAGATGTAGAACCCCAGTTCGATCGCCGCTTCGGCCACCGCAAGGCTTTCGGTGAAGCAGTGCATCACCCCGCCCGCCTCGCCCGCCTGTTCCTCGCGCATGATGCGCAAGGTGTCGTCGGCCGCGGAACGGGTATGGATCACCAGCGGTTTACGGCAGGTCCGTGCGGCGCGGATATGGGTACGGAAGCGTTCGCGCTGCCATTCGAGGTCGCCGGTCAGCCGGAAATAGTCCAGCCCGGTCTCGCCGATCGCCACCACCCTGGGGTGGTCGGCCAGCGCGACCAGTTCCGCCACCGTCGGCTCGGTGCAGTCCTCATGGTCCGGATGCACGCCCACCGACGCGTAGACATTGGGATGCGCTTCGGCGAGCGCGCGGATTTCGGGGAATCTTTCCAGTTCCACGCTGATGCACAGCGCGTGGCTCACCTGGTTGGCCGCCATCAGGTCGAAGACCTCGGGCAGCTTGCCGGCGAGGTCGGGGAAATTGATGTGGCAGTGGGAATCGATGTACATGCGGTGGCTGAGCACCGCAAGGGTGCTACATGGTGTGAGTGGGACGCACCGATTTTAACGAACCGCCGAGCAAACCTTCAATCTTGTTTTGCGCCGCCTTGCCGCTTTCGTTGAAGGCGAACTGCACGCCCACGCCCTGGGTGCGGCTGCCGTGCGCGCCTGTGGGCGTCACCCACACCACTTTTCCGGATACCGGCAGCTTGGCGGGATCGTCCATCAGCGTCAGCAGCATGAACACTTCCTCGCCCATCTTGTATTGCTTGTTGGTGGGAATGAACAGCCCGCCCCCTTTGATGAACGGCATGTAGGCGGCAAAAAGCGCGGATTTTTCCTTGATGGACAGGGACAGCACACCGGGGCGTACCTGGCCTGCGACATCATTGACTGCTGCATTCATCTTCGAACCTCTTCAATCAAACACGTGCCGGTACTGGATCAGCCAGGCTTCGAGTTGCAACGCCCGGTTGAGCGGGTGGGCCAGCGTCCTGCCTTCGTTCGCCTGCGTTCGGGCGAGTGCAAGCAGCTTCGCCAGATCGGCCTTGTTGCCCAGCTGCGCCAGCGCCTCGGAAAAATCGCGGTTGAACTGCACGCTACCCTGCAACTTCACTGCCAGCAGATCGCCCAGCCACTTGTACGCCACGTTGTGCCAGGTCTGCGGGCTGATCGCTTTCCAGCGCTCGCCCAGGGTCACCGGGTCGAGCCGTCCGGGCTGCGCCAGGCCTTCCAGCACGCCGCGGCGCTCGTCCAGTTCAGTCCCCTCGGCCCAGCGCTGCGCGTCGAGCGGGGTGCCGCCGGAAAGCGCCAGCAGGTTCGCCGCATCGTCCACGCCCTGCCCGGTCAGCCACTGCGCCGCCTGATCAACAGGCGGTAGACCGACGTCGATGCGGGTGCAGCGGCTGCGTATGGTCGGCAGCAAACGACGCGGCTGATCCGAGACCAGCACGAATACCGTATTTAACGGCGGTTCCTCCAGCACCTTTAACAGCGCGTTGGCCGCCGCCGGATTGAGGCTGTCAGCCGGGTCGACCAGCACCACCCGAAAACCGGCCCGATAGGTGGACAACTGGACGAAATCGACCGCCTCGCGTGCCTGGTCGACCTCGATCGCCGTGGCCATGCGGGTTTCGCCTTCCTTGCCGGTTTTCTCCTGCAGCGTCAGCAGCCGGAAATCCGGGTGGGTGTCCGTCTCGAACCAGTGGCAGGCGGGGCACTGGCCGCAGGCCGCGCCGTCAGGCTGCGATGCCTCGCACAGCAGCGCCTGCGCCCACACCCGCGCCAGCACGCCCTTCCCCACCCCGCGCGGCCCTGCCAGCAGCAGCGCTTGCGCCGGACGCGCCCGGGTCGCCAGCAGGCGTTGCCAGGGAGCGTCCAGCCACGGGTACGGTGCGCTCACGCCAGCCCTTTCAACAACTCGCCGATCTCGGCCTGCAGGTCGGCGATGCTGTGGCGCGCATCCAGCACCCGGATGC
>JAJZRT010000760.1 GCA_021802595.1 Pseudomonadota bacterium | reverse complement strand
ATTTATTATCTGGACTGATCTTCCATAAGTGGGCATGCAACAAGAAACTGATGGAAACGTCTCTGCTGCGGATTTATTGCTGATGCAACTATTAATAGCTGTTGTCATGATTATTTCTGTTTCTAGTCTGCTTTAAAGAGTAATCGCCTCAAATCGTTGCCTTAACCTTAACCCCTGGACCGGTTGCACCATCGAACCCCAGGGTAGTCAAAGTTAATATTTCCTCAGGGTGTTGCACGCCAACGGCGATGACCTTGATGCCGATGCTGTGCATCATCTTGCACAGGCTGGCCAGGAACTCGCGGTTGCCTTCATTCTGTTCAATGCCGCGCACGAAGCTGCTATCCACCTTGACGTAATCCACGCCCAGATCGGCCAGTTTGTCGCTGGCGGCCAGTTTCCTGCCGAAATTCTCGATGCCGATGTTGCAACCCAGCGGCTTGAGGTTGCGGCACAACTCGTGGAAGGAATCGAAATGTCCGACAGCAGCTTCTTCGGGAACTTCCACCCATAGGCGTTCGGCCAGGCTGCCCTGACCGCTGATTTGCGCGACGAACTGGGCGCGGAAATCCGGGTTCGAAAAGGTATCGGCCGACAGGTTGATCGCCAGGTTGCCGGCCTCCTTGCGCAGCGTTTCCATTGCCAGCTTGACCACCCCCAGGTCGAGCCGCGCGGTGAGTTGCAAGCGTAGCGCGAACGGCATGAAATCGCCGGCTGGTCGCCATGGCCCATCGAGTTCGGTCTGCAGGCGCAAGACCCCTTCACGGTGCAACAAGGCCGGCTCCCCTAGGGCAACGACCGGAAAGCTGACCAGCTTGATGCGCGACTCCTTGAGCGCCAGAGTGATCAGTTCGCGCCAGGTTTCGGAGGGAATCGGCGGGGTGGGGTCAGTAACGCCATCATCGACCACGACCGTATTCGCTCCCCGACTTTCTGCCTGGGCAAGCAGGCGGTCGCAGCCGGACATGATCTTGCCGACCGGATCGCCACGCCGGTAGCGGATGGCACCAATGAAGTAAAGCTCGTCGATCGGCAGCCCCCTTGAGTCCCGCAGGTTGAGCAGCGCATTGGCAAGTCGCATGCCCAGGGTGCCGGCATTTTCGTCCTCTTGCTCGATCAAGGCGAAATCCGTGCCATTCAGGCGGGCAGACAGGCATTTGCTCCCGCTGCAAGCGGACTTCAGCATGTCGCCAACTGCGCGGATGAACTTGTCCGTTTCGATCCGGCCGAGTTTGCGGTTGACATCACCCAGGTCGTTGAGGCGGATGATCGCCAGTGTTCCTTGTGCGGCGGCGTCTTCGCTTTCCAGGGCATCATGCAGATGACTCATGAAGAATTCGCGATTCGGCAATCCGCTGGAAGGATCGAGATCGAGTTTCTTGCGCATCAGATCGAGACGGGATGCTTCCTCGGCAAACATCTGCCGCACGCGGGCAACCATGTCGTTCATGGCCATGACAACGGTCTTCATCTCCGGCGTCTCGGGCACCTCGACACTGATGTAGCGCCGCTCGGCGATGGCGCGCGCCTGTGCCACTACCTGATCGAGCGGACGGGTGATCAGGCGCAATAGGAGGTTGCCGAGCAGCCCGGCGACAATGCCACCAAGCAGGAACCAGCCGACCAGCTCGAGCGTCCCTTTCCAGAGATCGCGATATGCAAATCTGCTGTGGCTGGCAAGTGAAATGCTGCCATATTGCTTCCAGCCATCGCTGATGTGGGCAACACCGGGAGCAACCTTGATCGGCAGCAGGGCGACAAACCAGGCAGGAGCACCCAGGTCGAGGTCGGTGGTCGCCTTTCGTTCGACAATGATCTTGCCTGCGGGATCGGTTAGACGAATTTCCTGATAGTGGCCATTGTCGAATAGCGCGGAGAGCAACAGCTCCATGGTCACCGGGTCCTTGTCCACCTGCTGAGACATGGAAAGCGCCAGTGCGGTCGCATTGTCCTGATTCTTGATGAACAACTGTTTTTCGAGATAGCCGCGCGCAGTGAAGACGTTTACAAACAGGCTGCCGACGAAGGCAGCCAGCGTCAGGCCAATGATGGTGAGCCAGATGCGTCTGAAGAGGGACATGGCGTTCATTGCTCCGGAAGTTGAATGGTAAGGCCCCTGCGTTTCATTCGTAGCCTTCGGCCCGCATACGGGCGATCAGGTCGCGCCAGCGCGAAAGCCTGGCGGTGGAACTGCCGGCATCCTTCTTTTCGGCGGATCCGGCGCCGGTCCACAAGCCTTCGCTGTTGAAACTGAAGACGGGCATCAGATCGCCGCGCCGCGAGGCTGGGCGCACTTCGGTGATCAGGTTGTCGAGGATGAGCGGCTCTCCGGTCGGATCCTCGTAATAGGCCAGCACCATGTGCGCCTGGGTGATCTCGCTGCGCGGACCGCCGATGCGCGCCTTGACGTAGGTGATGCGCAGGCGTTCGAGCGGCACGCCGAGGCTGCGCAGGGAGAAGTACTTGGCGATGGAAAAATCCTCGCAATCGCCGATGCCGCGGCCCATGAATTCGAGCGGCGTCGCCCAGTAGTCGTTGACGCCCCAGATGGCCTGATCCTCGCCGAACTGGATCCTGCGGTTGAAGAATTCATTGACCCGCCGGATCTTGTCCGCTTCGCTCAGCGACTGTGCGGACAGCATCATCTCCTGCCAGGCCTGCACGACCTGAATGGCGCGCTCCCCGTAGCGGTCCTGGGCGAACTGCAGCATCCGGTCGAAGTCCGGCGCGGCTGCCGCCCAGACGGCGCAAAGCAGCGCGGCGGCCAGTCCCGCGATCCGGCGCAGAGCGCGACATGCAGATATCGAACGATCGCTCATTTGCTTGCCAGCGTGGCGGGTCGACCGGGCGCGTTGATGTTATTGTCGATAAAATACAACAGGATATGGCGACGTGGTCATTGCGGTTCCCGATTATTGAATTGCCTGCTCATTGGTCGCATGCTAAGTTTCGGGCATCAATCGGCTGCAATAGCAATCTTCATTTAGGCAAGCAGAACACTAATAGGGAGCAACAACATGAAAAAAATGCACCGCAACAGTGTCGCCATCGCCATTATGTCCTGTTTGGCGACATGGAGTTCATCGGGTTTGGCTTATGACCTGAAGGAAGCCGCGCAGGAAGCCGCTTTGCGCAATCCCGAAG
>JAJZRT010000759.1 GCA_021802595.1 Pseudomonadota bacterium | reverse complement strand
TGACGGCGATGGCCAGCATTAACGCGGCGGAGTTCGTTGTGGTGATGTCGCCTTACAAGGGCAAGTCGCTTGACTACGCTGACGTGCTGCTGCCGATTGCGCCGTGGACCGAAACCTCGGGCACTTTCATCAATACCGAGGGGCGCGTGCAGAGTTTCAGTGCCGTGGTGAAACCGCTCGGCGAAACGCGCCCGGCCTGGAAGGTGTTGCGCGTGCTGGGCAACCTGCTGGGGTTGGCGGGGTTCGACCACAGCGATTCCAGGGAGGTCCTGCGTGAAGCACTGGGCGACACGCCCATCGGCACGGTCCAGGCTTTCCTCACCAATGAAGTCAGCGGTGTGCGGGTGGTGTCGCCGCAGCCGATTGGTGGACTCGAGCGTGTCGCCGAGGTGCCGATCTACCAGACCGATGCCGTGGTGCGCCGTTCGCCGTCGTTGCAGATGACGCTGGACGCCGCGCTGCCGGTGGCGCGCATGCACAGCCGGCTGATCGAGAAACTCGGGCTTCAGGAAAACGGCCGCGTCTCGGTACGTCAGACCGCCAGCGCGCTGACCCTGAAGGTCCAGCGTGATGATTTTCTGCCCGACAACTGCGTGCGGGTTCCCAGCGGTCATCCGTTGACGGCCGGCCTGGGCCCAATGTTCGGGCCGATCACGGCGGAGCCGGTGTGATGGGGAGCGACATGGACTGGACAGCCATTCAAGCCGTCGTCTGGACGCTGATCAAGATCCTGGCGCTGGTGGTGCCGCTGATGCTGGGTGTGGCCTATCTCACCTACGCGGAGCGGAAAGTCATCGGCTGGATGCAGGTGCGCATCGGCCCCAACCGCGTCGGTTTCCAGGGGCTGCTGCAACCGATCGCCGACGCGGTGAAGCTGCTGATGAAGGAAATCATCATCCCGTCCGGCGCCAGTCGCGGCCTGTTCGTCCTCGGACCCGTCCTGGCGATCGCACCGGCGCTGGCGGCATGGGCGGTGATTCCGTTCACCGATACGCTGGTGCTCTCCAATATCAACGCGGGTCTGCTGTATGTGATGGCGATCACCTCGATGGGCGTCTACGGCGTCATCATCGCGGGCTGGGCGTCCAACTCCAAGTACGCCTTCCTCGGCGCCATGCGCTCGGCCGCGCAGATCGTGTCGTACGAGATCGCCATGGGCTTTGCGCTGGTGGGCGTGCTGATGGCGGCGCAGTCGCTCAATCTCACCGACATCGTGCATGGCCAGGCCGGCGGGCTGCATCACTGGTATGTCTGGCCGCTGTTCCCGTTATTTGTGGTGTACCTGATCGCCGGCGTAGCCGAAACCAACCGCGCGCCGTTCGACGTCGCCGAGGGAGAATCCGAGATCGTCGCCGGTTTCCACGTGGAATATTCCGGCATGGCGTTCGCCGTGTTCTTCCTCGCCGAATACGCCAACATGATCCTGGTCGCCGCACTGACCACGCTGATGTTCCTCGGCGGCTGGCTGTCGCCGCTGACCTTCCTGCCCGACGGCATCGTCTGGTGGCTCTTGAAGACCGGATTCGTGCTGTTCCTGTTCCTGTGGTTCCGCGCCACCTTTCCGCGCTACCGCTACGACCAGATCATGCGTCTGGGCTGGAAGGTGTTCATTCCGATCACCCTCGTCTGGATCGTTTTTGTCGGTGCCATGATGCAGACGCCGTACGGGTATCTTTTCCACTGAGCGCGCCATGAAACGGATCACGAATTTCTTCGGCAGCCTGCTCCTGATCGAACTGCTGCGGGGCATGATGCTTACCGGGCGCCATCTGTTCGCGCGCAAGATCACCGTGCAGTTCCCCGAAGAGAAAACGCCGCAAAGCCCGCGTTTCCGTGGCCTGCACGCGTTGCGCCGCTACCCCAATGGCGAGGAGCGCTGCATCGCCTGCAAGCTGTGCGAGGCGGTCTGTCCGGCGCTGGCCATCACCATCGAGTCGGAAAAGCGCGTCGACGGCACCCGCCGCACCACGCGTTACGACATCGATCTGACCAAGTGCATTTTCTGTGGTTTCTGCGAGGAATCGTGCCCGGTCGATTCGATCGTCGAGACGCGCATCCTCGAATATCACGGCGAGAAGCGCGGCGACCTCTATTACACCAAGCCCATGCTGCTCGCGATCGGCGACCAGTACGAAGAACAGATCGCACGCGATCGCGCGGCCGATGCCAAGTATCGCTGATAGAGACATGACCTACACGACCGCCATTTTCTATTTCTTCGCCGCGATCCTGGTGTTTGCCGGACTGCGCGTGATCACCGCGCGCAACCCGGTGCATGCGGCGCTATACCTGGTGCTGGCGTTCTTCACCGCGGCCGGGCTGTGGATGCTGCTGGAGGCCGAGTTCCTCGCCATCACCCTGGTGCTGGTTTACGTGGGGGCGGTGATGGTGCTGTTCCTGTTCGTGGTGATGATGCTCGACATCAACCTGGAAAAACTGCGCGAGGGCTTCTGGGACTACCTGCCGCTGGCAGGCTTCGTTGCGGTACTGCTGGTGATCGAGATGGCACTGATCCTCGGCAGCCGCCACTTCGGGCTCGAGGTGATGGGGGCGCCTGCGCCGCACGCCGCCGATTACAGCAACACCAAGGAACTCGGCCGGGTGCTGTACACAGAGTATGTCTACGCGTTCGAACTCGCGGCCGTGATCCTGCTGGTGGCGATCGTTGCCGCCATCGCGCTGACGCTGCGCCGCCGCAAGGACAGCAAGTACATCGACCCCGCCCAGCAGGTGAAGGTCAAACGCAACGACCGCCTGCGCATCGTCAAGATGCAGGCCACGCAGAAGCCGGACGCAGGGGAGGGCAGTGCATGATTTCCTTATCGCATTACCTGGTGCTGGGCGGCATCCTGTTCGCCATCAGCGTGCTGGGAATCTTCCTCAACCGCAAGAATGTCATCATCCTCCTGATGGCGATCGAACTGATGCTGCTGGCGGTGAACATGAACTTCATCGCGTTCTCGCATTACCTCGGCGACATCCACGGCCAGATCTTCGTCTTCTTCATCCTCACCGTCGCCGCCGCCGAGTCGGCGATCGGCCTGGCGATCCTGGTGGTGCTGTTCCGCAACCTGCACACGATCAACGTCGATGACCTCGACCACCTGAAAGGCTGATGCGCGTGGACATGCAGACGCTCTATCT
>JAJZRT010000758.1 GCA_021802595.1 Pseudomonadota bacterium | reverse complement strand
CTCAGCACAAGCCCGACGTGCTGGCCTTTCATCTCCCGACCGGATGACGGGTCGAAATCCAGATGCACGATGTCACCACGGTTCGGCAGGGATGCCATCAGCCATTCTCCAGTCCGACCGAGGGCATTTCATCCCAGCCTTCGAGACGCGGCAGCCCTTCCGGCATTTCAGCCATCAGGTCGGACAGCTTGTAACGCGGGCGGGTCGGTGCCTCGACCGTCATCCTCTTGCCGAGCAGATGAAGCTCAACCTGGGAGCCTTCACCCAAGCCATTCTGGTCAATAAACGCCTTGGGCACGGTCATGACGAGTGAACCACCGGCTTTGCGCAGGGTTTGACGCATCATAGCCTCCTCTCAAACAAGTCCTATTTCAGTATAACTCTGTATTTTATTCAAGTAGGACACAACGCCGCCTGTCTCATAGGCGCACGCCATAGACCTTGACGAGCAGCGCGGCGAGAATCATCAAAGTCAGCAGCAACAGCACCTTGAGAACGGCCAGCAACCACCAGTGTTGGCGCCGATGCCGATTTGAGCCATGCGCCGGGTTTGCGGTGAGCCGGTTAGAGCACGACGAAATTCAAGCCTGACGCCGCGCGCAGCTCAATTTCCAAAGCCCAGTCGCCGATCGGCATGTGGCTCAAATCGGCATCGGCGCCAACAGATTGCCAGCGATAGTGCGATAGCGCCCCACGAATCCGTTGCCTCGCTCTATGCATGCCCCAGAGCCTCCGCCAACGCCTTCTCAGCCGACGCGGACAGCACACACTCGAGCCGATACTGCGCCCGCGTGAACCCGACGAACAGCTTGCGACGCACGGCATCATCAAGCTCAGTGAAGTCCATCTCGCATAACACGACGACCGGGGCTGCCCGTCCCTTGAAGCGCATGACGGTGTCGGCGAAGAGTTCGCCGTCGGTCCAGACCGGGCTTCCGGCTCGGTCGTAGTCTCCGCTGAACGTCTGCAGTCGCAGCCCGGCCAAGCTCGCTTCAGCCAGAAGCCTGGAATGCCGTTGGCCACGGAGCGTCAGCAGTGCGATCTGATCCGGCTTGTACCCATCCTTCAGCAGATCGGCCACGACGCGCTGGACGGTGGCCATACCTCCCGGCTCTGCATCGGAGTCGTAGGTATGCCACCCTGGCACGTCACCATCAAATGGGCAACGAGCACGAATTGGGTCCGACGCCAGGCCGAACGCATTGATTGAGTTAAGGATATTGCGCGGGCTGCGGAAGTTGTCCTGGATGGTGATGGTCACCGCGTCGGGGATCTCGTAGGCCTCGCGCTCGAAAAGGGTCTGATCGCTGTCGCCGAGCAGATAGAGCCTTCCATCTGGTCGAAGGCTTGAGGTCAGTGCCGCGACCCAGGTGGCCTCGAAGTCCTGTGCCTCGTCGAGGATCAAGAGATCAACGGACGGGGGCTGCTCCTGGATCCAGTCGATGAAGTGCGCGGCCATGCGGTCGAAAACCTTTGGATCGCTGAAATCCGGTTCGCCGTTCTCCCTGAGCCAGCAGTCGCGGGCGAGCTCATGGAAGGTCGCGACTTCGGTCTGCGGTGGGGCGATTTCGCCGAGATGGTCGGCCAGCGGGCGGTTGAAGCAGACATATCTCGCGCGGAGGCGCTGTCTCGCTGCATCGCTCAGCAGGCGCAACGCAAGCTGCGTTTTCCCGGAACCCGCAGTCGCCTGGATTCGGTAAACCCCGCTAGGGTGCGTGATGCGCGGAACCCATTGCGCCAATCCATCCGACAGCACTCGGACGGCCTGGCCGAGCTGGTCGATGCGTGCCGTGGGGTCCGGCACCAGGTCGAAGTAGTCCAACAGGAAATGCTCGAGACGAACGAGATCCACCGCGCAGGACTGCCCGGTGGGAACAGCGACGACCACCTTGCGCCAGAGTTCGTCCTGCTGCGTTGCATCGACGATGCGTTCGCGGGGATAGGCCACGGTGCCCTGGGTGATGCGCGCATCAGGCAGCACGAGCATGTGGCTGACGTAGACGCCGGTGATGCCCTCCTGGCGCAAGCGGGACATGATGGCCGCATGCTGCTGGCGAGCCTGGTGGGCAACATCCTTGCTCCGGCGGTCATAGCGTTTGCGCAGCCCCCCATCGATCACCTCGAGGTCTCCAGCCTTGATTTCGAGGATGACCAGATGCCCGGATGGTGCCATCACCACCGCGTCGAGCTCGCCGAACCACTGCGCTCCATCATGCACGGCCGACCAATCGACGCCGTGGAAGATCTGGTACTCGTCGGAAAGCTCGACTTCTAGACGTTGGAGTACCTGGTACTCGCGCCATTGACCGGCACTCTCCGGGCGGAACAGTTTGAGGCTGGGTCGGATGATGGCCATCGGCAACCTTGGATGCTGGATCGTGGGGCCAGAATACCAGCGTGCATTGGCAACGATCTCAGAGATTGGGTACGACACAAAATGTCGCATAAGGCGTGAATCATGAGACGGTACAAGGCGGGACGGCCGGCCAGCGCAAGTAGCACCGTGTCATGCCCATGATCGTGCAACACATCGACGCCATCGCTCCCCAGAAGTGGCGTGGCGTCCTGCTCGTCGAGTTTCATAGCGCAGGCGAAGCAGATGATGATGACTTGTTCCCGGACGCTTTGGTCCGAGACTGGCAAACGCTACCCGTGCGCCAGCAGATCATCGACTGGCTTGAAGCACATGGGATTGGCTGGTCGCCCTACGGTCACTTCGCCGACGAGAGCCTGATGATGAGCTACCGGGGGCAGATCGAGATCGATCTGCCGTTCGACAGGGACCTTCCGGCCTACAAGGCGCTGGAGGCGTTCCTCGAGAACCCGGATGGTTCCATGCGCCCGTCGAACACTGCCTTCATTCAGTTACATCCCTCTGGAGGTAGCGATGAAGAATGCCCACCACGACGAGCCCGGGTTCAGGGAAACGTGGGCTGAGAGCTTTTTGACGCTGCGACACAAGTTGCCGCATTGCTCAGGCATCATTGGGACTGTCAATAGCCACTGGACCACGACATGCGAACCCTCTCCAAGTCCAAGATCATGGCCTTCCGCCAGTGCCCTCGTCGAGTGTGGCTTGAGGTGCATCGGCCGGACCTCAAGGAGGATTCGGCCGCGACGCAGGCCAGCTACAACACCGGCCATA
>JAJZRT010000757.1 GCA_021802595.1 Pseudomonadota bacterium | reverse complement strand
CTCGACTGATGGCGTGAGGATGCCCTTGCCGCGCAGCTTCAGCGCATCGGCCAGCGCCTGGTAGGTCTTGGACGGCGCCAGCAGCACCGCCGCCTGGACTTGCGCCGCGTAGACCGGACGGCGCGCGATACGGCCTTCCTTCAGGCCGGCGGGGATCGCAGCGTCGTCGGCCAGGAGGTAGCCGAGCTGCGCGCGCACCTTGCCGTTATCGGCGCGCGGATCGGTCAGGATCACGCTGATCGTGTCGCCTGCCGCCACCCTGGCGTCGGTGAACCGGTCCAGCGCGGCGAGCTGGGTCTTGCGCATGTTGCTGATCGGGCCTTCATAGTCGAGGTAGGCATACCGATAGGGCCCCGCCACGGTTTCGGTCACGCTGACCGCATTGAACCCGCCCCACCACCAGAAAACGGCCAGTATCGGCAACACGAATGCCAGCACGAATGCCGGCCACTGTTTCTTGAACACGGATGCAACTCCCTTCTACAACGCGAGAAGATACCAGATACCCCAGCCCCGCGTCCCACCCTTTCAAGTTCGGCCCTGAAATGGACGTAAATGGGGCATCCCAGTCCGCCCTGTTCAGCCATGACTTCCCCGACCGGATCGATCCGCCCCATGCGACGCCCTCCCCAGTTCGCATGCGCCATCACCCCGCCAGGAATCCATGCCTAGCGCCGACGACTTCGCTCTCCTGCCGCATCGTGCAGGCTCCCCTGACGAAGCGGATTGCGGCCGGCAGGCGCAGCAACAGCTCGCCCTGCTGGAGGCGAGCGTCGCCCACCTGAACGATATCGTGCTCATCACGGAAGCCGATCCCCATGACGAGCCCGGTCCGCGCATCGTGTTCGTCAACGACGCGTTCGAGCGCCTCACCGGTTACCGGCGCGAAGAGGTGCTGGGGAAATCGCCGCGCTTCCTGCAGGGCCCGCTGACCGACCGCGGCGAACTCGACCGCATCCGCGCCGCGCTGGAAAACCGGCAGCCGGTGCGCAGCGAGCTCATCAACTACACCAAGGCCGGCGAACCCGTCTGGCTCGAACTCGATATCGTTCCCGTCACCGACGCCGCGGGCCGGCATACCCACTTCGTGGCGGTGCAACGCGATATCTCCGAGCGCAAACGGAGGCTGCGGGCCCTGCATGAAAGCGAGGAACGCTTCAAGACCGTCGCGCGCGTCACCTCCGACACCATCTGGGACTGGGATCTGGTGAACGACCGGATCGAGTGGAACGAAGGCATGCAAAGCATTTTCGGCTACGCGCCGGCCGATCTTTCTGCCGACAGTCGTTCCTGGACGCAGTACCTTCACCCCGCCGACCATGACCGTGTCATCAAGAGCGTACGCGAGGCGATCGACCGCGGCAGGGAGAACTGGTCGGCCGAATACCGTTTCCGGCGCAAGGATGGGCGCTATGCCTACGTGCTGGATCGCGGGTCGGTCATCCACGACGACAGCGGGCGCGCGGTCCGCATGGTCGGCGGCATGACCGACCTCACCAGCCGCAACGATGCGGAACTGGAGCTGGCCCGGCTTAACCGCGCCCTGCGCGTGCGGAGCGCCTGTAACGAAGCGGTCATCCATGCGACCGACGAGCAGGCGCTGCTGAATGAAATCTGCCGCATTGCGGTCGAGGTCGGCGGCTATCGCATGGCCTGGGTCGGCTACGCGCAGGACGACGCCGAGCAGTCGGTACGCCCGATGGCCCACGCCGGCAAGGGTGCCGGCTATCTGAAGGACATCCGGATCAGCTGGTCCGCCGACACGGTAGTGGGCCGCGGCCCGGTCGGGCGGGCATTGCGCAGCCACCAGACCGTGGTCGTCGAAGACCTGCAGGGCGACGCCAGCTTCCAGCCCTGGCTCGCCGACGCATTGCGTCATGGCTATCGCAGTCTGGTAGTGCAGCCCTTGCATGACGGGCAACGAACCTATGGCGTTTTCGCCCTGTTCACGTCCCAGGCTCACGACACCGGTCCCGACGAGGTGCGGCTGCTGCAGGAACTGGCCGATGACCTGACGTTCGCCCTGGGCACCCTGCGCAACCGCATCGAGCAGGACCGGATCCAGGCCGCCGTACTGAAAATTGCCGCTGGCGTATCCGCCGATTCGGGCAATGCCTTCTTCGAGGATCTGGTAAGCAACATGACCGCGGCGATGGGGGCAGACGTCGGCGTCATCGCACGCATCCAGCCCGGCGAACCGCCGACGGCGCGCACCGAGGTCGCCTACGTCAACGGACAGCTGATCCCCAATTTCACCTACCCGCTCGCCGGAACGCCCTGCGGATACCTCGGCAGCGCGGTCAGCCACGTGATTCCGGGCCGTGTCAGCGAACTTTTCCCGTGTACCGCCGAACTCAGTTCGCGGCGCGCGCAGGCTTACGTCGGGCACCGACTGGACAACTCGGCCGGCCAGCCGATCGGACAGTTGTTCGTGCTGTTCAGCCACCTGCTCCAGGACACGGCCTTCATCACCTCGACGCTGCAGATCTTCGCCACCCGCGTGGCTTCGGAACTCGAACGCCAGGCCGCCGATGCCCATATCCGGCAGCAGGCTTCGCTGCTCGACAAGGCACAGGATGCCATCGTGGTGCGCGGCGTCGATCATGTCATCCGCTACTGGAACAAGGGGGCCGAGCGCCTGTATGGCTGGACGCGCGACGAGGTGATCGGCAAGTCGATCGAAATGCTGCTGTATGCCGATCCCAAGGCCCTTCACGAGAACACGCGCAAGGTCCTGGAACAGGGCGAATGGAACGGCGAGATCGAACAACTGCGCAAGGACGGCAGCGCCCTCACTGCCGAAGCCCACTGGACCCTGCTGCGCGACGATCAGCAGCAGCCTGACGCCATCCTGGCGATCAACACCGACATCACCGAGCGCAAGGCGGCCGAGCGCGAGATCCAGAAGCTGGCCTTCTACGACCATCTCACCGGCCTGCCCAATCGCCAGCTGCTGCGCGACCGCCTGCAGCACGCGCTGGCGATCGAGGCGCGCAGCCGGCAGGTGGGTGCGCTGTTGTTCATCGACGTCGATAATTTCAAGACGCTGAACGATACGCTGGGCCATGCCATCGGCGACCTGCTGCTGCAGCAGATCGCCCAGCGCCTGCAGACCTGCCTGCGCAATGGCGACACCCTGGCGCGCCT
>JAJZRT010000756.1:1464-3150 GCA_021802595.1 Pseudomonadota bacterium | reverse complement strand
TTTCTCGCGCTGGTGCTGTGGGTCTACTGGAGTGCGCACGACCTCGGCATGCCGACACGGCTGGCGGCACGGCTCACCCGGCTGGGTATGACCGAAGTCGGCACGTGGCGGCCGTGGACGCTGGTGTTGGGTCTCGCCGTCACGCTGGTCTGGGTGGCCTTTCTCAGCCGCGTCGAGCGCTCGCCGCTGCGCCCCATACTGGTGTGGACCGGCAGCATGACCTTTGTCTGGGTGCTGCTGATGGCGCTGTTTCTGGCCCCGCTCGACCGTCGCCTGTCCTACGTCAGCGTGGCGGCCGAGCTGGCGAAACGGGTGCCGGCCGCCGCCTGCATCCAGTCGTACCAGGTGCGCAGCGAACAGCGCCTGCTGCTGATCTATCACAGCGGCCGCCAGCTGGTTCCGGCCGATGTCGGCTGCGACTGGCTGCTGGTGGAGACCCGCCGCCGGGAGGCCGAGCCGCATGTCGGGGACGACTGGATCAAGCGGTGGGAGGGCGCCCGTCCGGGCGACCGCTCCGATCGTTTTCATCTTTATGCCCGCCACTAAGGGGCTCGACAAAACGCGCGTCGCCGCCGTCATTCTGGCCGGCGGCCAGGGCCTGCGCATGGGCGGCGTCGACAAGGGCGTGCTGAACTATCAGGGCCACCCGCTGATCGAATGGGTGCTTGCCGCGCTGGCGCCGCAGGTCGGGCAGCTTGTGATCAGCGCCAACCGCAATCTCGATGTCTATGCGGCCTACGGCTACCGCGTGTTGCCCGACACCCTGCCTGATTATCCGGGCCCGCTGGCGGGGGTGCTGGCTGCGCTCGATGCAGTGGAGGCCGACTGGCTGCTGGTGGTGCCCTGCGATACGCCGCATCTGCCCGCCGACCTGGCCTTGCGCCTGCTGGGCGCGGCGCAGGTGGAGAGCGTGCCGCTGGCGGTGGCGGCAGACGCGGCGCGCGTGCATTACAGCTGCTTCATCGTACGCACCGACCAGCGCGACGGGCTTGCTGACTATCTGGCACGCGGCGAGCGTGCAGTGCGTCATTGGCAGGCGGGGCTGGCTTCGACGGCAGTCCGTTTCGATGCGGCCTGCTTTGCCAACATCAATCAGCCGCGCGATCTGCTGTCCGATTGAATCACCACGGTGCTGCGTTGCGGCGCCCGGCTCGACGGCGTCATTTCACAATCAGGAGATATGCCATGAACACTGCTCTTCCCTCCCTTTTGCTTGCCGGCGCGGTGCTGTTGTGCGCGGCGCCTGCCGCGGCCGCGGAAAAAGCAGCGCCGTGGGGGCAGGCGACGCTGATAGAGCGGGCCTATATGCCGCAAAAAGTGGTCTACGACGTCGCCGTGTCGAGCACGGAGGAACTCGAAGGCGTGATCGACCGCGTGAGCTTTCTCAATAACATCTACCAGGCCAACCCGTTCGACTCCGCCATCGTGGTGGTGCTGCACGGCGACGAAATCCCGATGTTCGCGACGCGGAACCTGCGCAAATACCGCGAACTGATGGAACGGGCGCGCAGTCTCACCCAGGCGGGCCCGATCGAATTCCGCATGTGCGTGGTGGCGGCGCGCTCGCGCGGCTTCAAGCCGGCAGACATCCATGGCTTCGTGAAGATGGTGCCGATGGCGGACGCCGAGATTGTCAAACTGCAACGGGAGGACGGCTATGCCTACATGCGCTGAGTCACGCGGGCT
>JAJZRT010000756.1:0-1454 GCA_021802595.1 Pseudomonadota bacterium | reverse complement strand
TGGCCTGCGCCCTGCTCGCCGGGATGCCGGCAGCGGCCGCAGCCCCGGTGGAAACGCCGTATGCAGCGGTCAGCCTGCCGTTCGAGCTGCTGCGGGTACCGGGCACGCCGGTCTATTACATCCAGGGCCTGTCAGGCGTGCCCGACTCGGTGAACCAGGGCCACACCTCGAATGCCGGCTTCGTGGTCACCGATGCCGGGGTGGTGGTGTTCGACGCGCTCGGCACGCCGGCGCTCGGTTACCGGATGCTGCAGCGCATTCGCGAAGTGACCGACAAGCCGATCAAATATGTCGTCGTCAGCCACTACCATGCCGACCACATCTATGGCCTGCAGGCTTTCAAGGAACACGGCGAATCTCCAGTGGTGCTCGCACAACGCGGCACCCTCGGCTACGCCAGCGGCACCGCGGACAGCCAGGGCGAGGATGGCGCGCGTCGCCTCGAGCAGCGCCGTCAGGCCCTGTTTCCCTGGGTGGACGAGAAGACCTACATCGTGGTGCCGGACGAGGTCTTCGACCAGGAAAAGCGCTTCGAGCTGGGGGGCGTCCAGTTCGAGATCCGCCACCTCGGGCCCGCCCACGCGCCGGGCGATTCCATCATGCTGGTGAAAAACTACGGCGTGCTGTTCGGCGGCGACGTGCTGTACGGGGGCCGCGTGCCCTTCCTCGACAGTCCCGAAACCGACATCGAGCGGTGGCTGGCCGGTCTGGATTACATCGCCGGCCTAAAAAATCAGGTGCGCTACATCATCCCCGGCCATGGCGCGCTGTCGAATGACGCCGGCCAGGTGGTGGCGGCCACCCGCGATTACATCCTGTACGTGCGCGCGGCGATGGCCCGGGCGGTCCGGGACTTTGTGCCCTTCGACGAGGCTTACCGCAACACCGACTGGTCGCGCTACGAAAAACTGCCCGCTTTCGAAAGCAGCAATCGTGGCAATGCCTACCGCATTTATCTGGACGAGGAAGCCCGTTCCCTGAAGAAATAGCCGGGCGGGGCGTCGGACTCGAGCCGCGCCCGGTCCCGGATCATTCGTGGGCGATTTTCTTGTCGGTGAACAGGTAGTCCCGCAGCTCCTTGTCGAAGCGGGGGTCCTTGCGGCGGATCCACTCCAGCACCATCGCCGCGTGTTCCTTTTCCTCGTCGCGATTGTGCCTGAGGATCGCACGCAATTCCGGATCCTTGCAGGCATCCATCCGCTGGTTATACCAGTCCACCGCTTCGAGTTCTTCCATCAGCGAAGTGATCGCGCGGTGCATGTCGCGCGTTTCCGCGCTGAGTTCTTCGATCGGTTCGTGATAACCCTCGTTCGACATGTGTCGTTCCCTTTGTTTGATTGCAGATAAAGTATCCGGGCCGAGCTGCTGGCCGAAGGGATCGCCCTCGAGGACTCTCCCCAGGGGACAATCTGGCGCCGGGCCTGAGCGATCGCGTGACAAACGAAGGGGCGCTC
>JAJZRT010000755.1 GCA_021802595.1 Pseudomonadota bacterium | reverse complement strand
GGCATGGCGGCAAAGCTGTCGCGCAGCGCATGCAGGATCAGCAGATGGCCGCTCGCCCCCAGAAAAGCCATCGCCGCCAGCCATCCGGCCAGCGCGCGCCAGGCAACATCCGCCGGGCCGGCCTGCTCGGCGGTCAGGGCCAGCAGGCCACCGGTCGCGGTATGGCCGGTCCACACCAGCGCCGCGCTCACCGCCGCGAACACCAGCCACACGCACAGCGCCAGCATCGCGCCCCATGCGGCTTCCATGCCCAATGCCAGCATGCCCTGCACGGTGAAAGGACTGACCGCGCCGGTCGCCAGCCCCGGCGTCAGCACGGCCGCCAGCACCGCTGCCAGGAACAGCCTCAACCCCAGCGGCAGACGGCCGACCAGCGGGTCGAACACGGTCCAGCCAGCGAGGCGTGCAAAGGCGAACAGCCAGACCGACAGACCCGCTTCGCTCAGGGGCATGAATCACTCACTCGACGAGACCGGGAAAATCGGTCAGCATCGTTCGCGCGAACTCGACCAGCTGTCCGCCCATCCAGCTGCCCAGCAGCGCCAGCACGAGCAGCACGACAATGAGCTTGGGCACGAAGGACAAGGTGGGTTCGAGAATCTGCGTGGCCGCCTGGAACAGGCTGATGGCAAATGCGGTCACCAGCGCCGCCAGCAACACCGGCGCGGCGATCAGCATCACCAGCCAGAGCGCATCGCGGGCCATGTCCTCCATCAGAAGCTGCCTATCAGCGAGCCGACCAGCAGGTGCCAGCCGTCCACCGTGACGAACAACAGCAGTTTGAGCGGCAGCGATACCAGTTGCGGCGGCAGCATGATCATGCCGAGCGCGGTCATCACCGCAGCGACGACCAGATCGATCACCAGAAACGGCAGCACCACCATGAAGCCGATCTGGAAGGCGGTCTTGAGTTCGCTGGTGAGGAAGGCCGGCGCCAGCGCCGCCAGCGGCACCGTGTCCACCCGCTTGGGGTCGATGCGCTTGTCGTTCTCGGTGCTGCTCTCGACAAAAAGGCTCAGGTCCTCGGCGCGGGTCTGCCGCAGCATGAATCCTTTCAGCGGCGCCGCGGCCTTTTCAGCGGCGGCGTCGAAGCTCAGCGTACCGGCGAGATACGGCTGGTAGGCCTCGGCATTGATGGTCTTCAACGCGGGCGACATCACGAAAATGGTCAGCAGCACCGCCAGCCCCGTCAGCACCAGATTGGGCGGCGCGGTCGGACTGCCCAGCCCCTGCCGCAGCAGGAACAGCACCACGGCGATGCGGGTGAAGGCGGTGAACGCCAGCAGCAGCGCCGGCAGGAAGGGGAACAGCAGCAGCCACGGCAGGCTCGCCCCCGGCACGCCGATCACCTGCCCGCCCGCCCCCGGCGCCACGCTCAACAGCGGCACGCTGGCCTCCGCCGCCCAGGCCGGCGCGCTCAGGACCAATGCCAGCATCAGCAGGATCGCTCTCATCGTCCGCGCTCCTGCACCGGTTCCGGTTTCGGCAGGGTATGCAGCAGACGCACATTGCCGCCGCCCACGCCCAGCAGCAGCCAGGTCCCGTCGACCTCGACCACGACCACGCGTTCGCGTGCGCCCACCGGCGTCGTTCCCACCACCTTGACCGCACCCTGTGCCCCCATGCCGGGCAGATAGCGCCGGACAAGCCAGGCGACCGCGACGAAGCCACCGAGGATGAGGGCGAGGCTCAGCAGCACGGTGAGCATGCTGCCGGCAGTATCGGGCGCCGCCCACGCCCAGGACGGAATCAGCAGCGCAGCTGCCGCGACGAATCTAGCCATGCCGGATGATCTCCCGCGCCCAGCGCGTCATGTCGGTGGTGGAATGCGGCAGCCGCACGGCGAGCGTTGCCTGCATGAAATCGGTCGTGATGCGCCAGGCCAGCGCAGGCGGCGCGGCCTGCGCCGGCGCATCGAGCCAGCCCTCTGCCAGCACCGCATCCAGGGTGTGGAGGAGGCTGCCGGGAACGAAGGATCCGCCCCCCACGTCATCCCGCCCGCCCAGGCGGCGCGTCAGCCACAACGTGGCCAGCGCGGCATCGGGCTGCCAGACGGGCGCTGCCACCGCGTCAACCGGCTCCGGCGCCGGTAGCGCAACCGCGCCGAGCGGCAGGCGCAGGCGCGCGCTGAGCGTCATGGCCAGCTTGCGGGCGAGGCGTGCCGACAGGCCATCGGAGACTGGCGGCGGCGCCGCAAGGAAAGCGATTTCGGCAGGCGTGAGCTCGAGCAGCCGCATCAACGTCCCCGCAATCCCGCATCGCGCCGATGCGTCAGTTCGACCAGCTCATCGTGATCGCGCTGCTCGATGCGCCGTTGCTGGATGGCGGCCTGCGCCCGATGGCGCTGCTCCAATAGACGCAAGGCCTTCACCCGCTGCTCGACCTGCATCCATTCGGCCAGCTTCGCCTGCCACTCGCGGTGGGCGGCGTCGATGGCGTCCTGTGCCGCCTGCATTTCGGCCGCCTGCGCCTGCTGCAGGCGGTTCGATTCCTGCAGCTGTGCCGCCGTCACGCCGCCGCGCAGCTCGCCCGCCAGCTGCGCGATATGGGCGTCGCGCAGCGCGAGCAGCTGCACCTGGCGGCCGCGTGCGCGCAGCCACACGCCATGTGCAAGCTTGACGCCGCGCGCCACCGACTCGCTACGCCGTTCGGCCAGTTGCAGCACGCGCGCCAGGGCAAATGGTTTCATCCGAGCACCTCTTCAAGGCTGGCACGCGCCGCCTCCAGCGGGGCGCGCTCGCGCATGCCCTGCATCAGGTAGCCCTGCATGCGGGGATACAGCCGCACGCCTTCGTCCAGCACCAGATCGGCGCCCGGCACGTAGGCGCCGACGGCGAGCAGGTCGCGGCTCCTCATGTAGCGCGAATAGAGATACTTGAAACGGCGGGTGCGCTCCAGCGCCTCGTCGGAGAGCAGGTCGGGCTGTGCCCGGCTGATCGAGGCCTCGATGTCGATCGCGGGGTAATGCCCGGCGTCGGCGAGATCGCGGCTCAAGACGATGTGGCCATCGAGAATCGCGCGTGCCGCGTCGGCGATCGGATCCTGCTGGTCGTCGCCTTCCATCAGCACGGTGAAGAACGCGGTGATCGAGCCGCTGCCGCTGCGGCCGTTGCCGGCGCGCTCGGCCAGTTGTGGCAGCTTGGCGAACACC
>JAJZRT010000754.1 GCA_021802595.1 Pseudomonadota bacterium | reverse complement strand
ACACATAGCCCGACGCCGGCGCCGCCGCGGCAGGACGACCGGCATAATGAAACTGGTGCCCGCGGGGAGCGCAATGGTTGAGGTGATGCAGGGTCTGGTACCACGCGCCCTGGTTCATCGGCTCCTCCTGCGCCCAGACGAAGGTCCCGGCCTGCGGATAGGCATCGAGGACGGCACAGAACGCCGCCTCAGGGAAAGGATAAAGCTGTTCCACGCGTACCAGTGCAATGTCGTCCAGTCCGCGGGCCGCCCGGGCCGCATCGAGATCGAACCACACCCGCCCGCTGCATGCCACGACGCGTCTTGCCTGGCGTGGCGCGCGCGGGTCGTCGATGACCGGCAGGAACGCTCCGCCGCTGAGGTCCGCCAGCGACGAGGTGGAGGCCGGATGGCGCAGCAGGCTCTTGGGGCTCATGATCACCAGCGGCTTCCTGAGCGGGCGCACGAGCTGCCGCCGCAGGAGATGGAACATCTGCGCCGGCAGGGTCGGAACGCAGACCTGGATGTTCTCCTGCGCGCAGAGCTGAAGATAGCGCTCGAGTCGGGCGGAGGAGTGCTCGGGTCCCTGCCCTTCCAGGCCGTGCGGCAGCATCAGCGTGAGGCCGCACAGGCGTCCCCACTTGGCCTCGCCGCTGGTGATGAACTGGTCGATCACCACCTGCGCGCCGTTGGCGAAATCGCCGAACTGCGCCTCCCATACCACCAGCGTATCGGGGTCGGCAGTGGCATAGCCATACTCGAATGCCAGTACGGCCTCTTCCGACAGCAGCGAATCGATGATGGTGAAGTCACCCTGCCGGTCATGGATGTGTTCGAGCGGCACATACACCCCGCTCTGGCGACGCTCGCGCTTCTGGTCATGCCACACGGCATGACGGTGGAAGAAGGTGCCGCGCGCCGAATCCTGCCCCGATACCCGGACGTTGTAGCCGGCGTCGAGCAGGCTGGCGTAGGCCAGATTCTCGGCGTAGCCCCAGTCCACCGGCAGCTCGCCCGTACGCATCCTGCGGCGGTCGTCCAGCACCTTCTGCACCCGAGAATGCAGTTCGATCTCGTGCTGCAGGGTGGTGATGCGTTCGCCCAGGAAGTCCAGCCGGCTGGCCGAAATCGCGGTCGGCACCTCGCCGTTGTCCGCACCGCGCCGGAAGCGTCCCCAGTCCATGCCGTAGGTTGCCTTGAAATCGGACAAGGCCGGTGGGCTCAGCGACTCGCCGTGCTCCAGCCGCTCGCGGCAGGCATCGACCAGGTCGTCAGCCTGCGCCTGGGTCAGCACGCTCTCGTCGACCAGGCGCTGCGCATACAGCACGCGCGTGCTCGGGTGGGCATTGATGCGACGGTACATCAGCGGTTGCGTGGCCAGCGGCTCGTCCTGCTCGTTGTGGCCGTGGCGGCGGTAGCACACCAGGTCGATGAAACAATTCTTGTGGAAGGTATAGCGGAAATCCACCGCCGTCTGCACGGCGAAGGCCACCGCCTCGGGGTCGTCGCCGTTGACATGCAGCACCGGCGCCTCGACCATCTTGGCGACATCGGTGCAGTACAGCGTCGAGCGCACGTCGCGCGGGTCGGAGGTGGTGAAGCCGATCTGGTTGTTGATCACGATGTGGATCGCCCCGCCGTTCCGGAAGCCGCGCGTCTGCGACATGTTGAGGCTTTCCATCACCACGCCCTGCCCCGACAGCGCGGCGTCGCCATGCAGGATCACCGGCACCACCTCATAGCCGAGCACGTCGCCGCGACGGTCCTGGCGTGCGCGCACCGAGCCGCGCACCACCGGATGCACGATTTCAAGGTGCGAGGGATTGAAGGCCAGCGCCAGGTGTACCGGCCCGTAGGCAGTGGCGATGTCGGAGGAAAAGCCCTGGTGGTATTTGACGTCGCCCGACAGCGGTGAATCCGGATAGCCATTCTTCGGTTCTTCGTACAGGCTTTCCAGCGAGCACCCCATGATGTTGGCCAGCACGTTGATGCGTCCCCGATGCGCCATCCCCATCACGATCTCTTTCGCGCCGTGGCGGGCGCACCGCTCGATGACCAGGTCGAGCAGCGGAATCAGGCTCTCGCCGCCTTCGAGCGAGAAACGCTTCTGCCCGACATGCCGGGTGTGGAGGAATTTTTCCAGCGTCTCGGCATCGGTCAGCCGCTTCAGCAACTGCTTCTTCCGGCTCACGGACACGCCGAAGCGCCCCCGCGCCGACTCGATGCGTTCCTGCAGCCAGCGTTTGCGCGCCACGTCGGTGATGTGCATGTATTCGACACCGACATGGCCGCAATAGGCGCTGTTCAGGCGCTGCAGGATATCGGCCAGGGTGGTGCGCTCGACCCCGAACAACGAGCCGGTCTCAAATTCTCGCGTCAGGTCGGCTTCGCCCAGGCCGTAATGCGCAGGGTCGAGCTCGGGGGTCGGCGGCGGCTCGAAACGACGCAGGGGGTCCAGGTCGGCCTGCCTCACGCCCAGGTAGCGATAGGCATTGATCAGCCGCAGCACCGAGACCTGCGCGGCATCCGTTCCCGCTGCCGCACCCGGAACCGCCTGCATCAGCCACGGCGCCAGCGCGTCGTCGCCGAACTGTTCCAGATAGGCCGCATTGCCGGCATACAACGGCGAAGTCAGACGCCAGTCGTGGGCGCTCATGGCAAGTCGATCCCCTGCGCCCGCTAAGCCTTGCGCTGCTCGATCGGCACGAATTCGCGCCGCGCCGAACCGGTGTAGAGCTGGCGCGGGCGGCCGATCTTGTGTGCCGGGTCGGACAGCATCTCGTGCCACTGCGCCACCCAGCCGGCGGTGCGCGCCATGGCGAACAGCGCGGTGAACATGCTGGTGGGAATGCCCATGGCGCGGAAGATGATGCCGGAATAGAAGTCGACGTTGGGATAGAGCTTGCGCGAGATGAAGTACTCGTCCTCCAGCGCGATGCGCTCCAGCTCGAGCGCGATCTTGAACTGGGGGTCGTCGCGCAGATCGAGCTCGTCGAGCACTTCGTAGCAGGTCCGGCGGATGATCGCGGCGCGCGGATCCATGTTCTTGTAGATGCGGTGGCCGAAGCCCATCAGGCGGAATGGATCGCTCTTGTCCTTGGCGCGGCGGATGAATTCCGGAATCTTGGAGACATGATCCATCTCCTCCAGCATCCGCAATACCGCCTCGTTTGC
>JAJZRT010000753.1 GCA_021802595.1 Pseudomonadota bacterium | reverse complement strand
GACGAAGCCGCGCGCCTGCCCCAGCTGAACTCGGTCTACGTGCCGGAAGGCGTCGACGAGGCCGCGATCCGCACGCGCCTCCTGAACGAGTTCAACCTCGAGATCGGCGCCGGCCTCGGCGACATGGCCGGCAAGATCTGGCGCATCGGCCTGATGGGCTATTCGGCCAAGCAGGAGAACGTCGACTACTGCCTGAAGGCGCTCAAGGCCTGCCTGGCCTGAACGACGCCCGCCACGTTAAAAAGGCGCCTGCATGGCGCCTTTTTCAATTCCAACAAGAACGGCACGGCTCATATCTCGAGCTGCGCCCCGAGTTCGACCACCCGGTTGGCGGGGATCCGAAAGAAGGTCATGGGACTGGCGGCGTTGCGCGCCATGGTGGCAAAGACGTGTTCACGCCAGAGCATCATGCCTTCGCCGCGGGTGGGGATCAGGTTTTCCCGGCTGAAGAAGAAAGTGGTATCCATCAGTTCGAACTGCATGCCGCAGGGGCACTCCGACAAGGCCTTGGGGATGTCGATGTCGTCCATGAAGCCATAGCGGATGACGACGTGGTAGAAACCCTCGGCCAGCTTTTCCATCTCCAGCCGTCTGTCGGCGGGAACATACGGCATTTCGGCATAGCGAACGTTCAGGATCACCACGCGCTCGTGCAGCACCTTGTTGTGCTTGAGATTGTGCAGCAGGGCCGAAGGCGCCCCGTTTGCATCGGCCGTCATGAAGACGGCGGTGCCCGGCACACGGGTCGGCGGATGCGCCAGCAACCCCTCCACGAAGGGCGCCAGCGGCAACGCCGTCTCGCGCAGACGCAGCATCACGATCTCGCGACCGCGCTTCCAGGTCATGAGCAGGGTGAAAACCAGCAGCGCCACGACCAGCGGGAACCAGCCGCCATCCGGAATCTTCACCGCATTGGCACCGAAGAAGGCAAGATCGATGGTGAGAAAAACCAGCAGGCCGGCCAGGGCCACAGCGGGACTGAGATCCCAGCGCACGCGCATGACCATGAACATCAAGACAGTACTGATGGCGAAGGTGCCAGTGACGGCGATGCCGTAGGCAGCGGCCAGGTTGCCCGAACTCCGGAAACCCAATACCAGCAGGGCGATCCCAACCGCCAGAGCCCAGTTCACAAAGGGGATGTATATCTGGCCCACCTCGCTGGCCGACGTATGACGGATGACCAGGCGCGGCGCATAGCCCATCTGGATCACCTGCCGGGTCACCGAGAACGCACCCGAGATGACGGCCTGCGAGGCGATCACCGTCGCCGCGGTGGCGAGGCCGATCATGGGGTAGAGCGCCCAGCCCGGGGCCAGCAGATAAAACGGGTTGCGGAGTGCTTCCGGGTTGGCGAGCAACAAGGCGCCCTGCCCGAAATAGTTGAGCACCAGCGCCGGCAGGACATAGGCGAACCAGACCAACTGGATTGGCTTGCGGCCAAAATGGCCCATGTCGGCGTACAGCGCTTCTGCGCCGGTGATCGCCAGCACGACCGCACCGAGAATGAGGAAGCTGGCCATCCCGTGCGAGGCAAAGAAATGCACGGCGTGGATGGGCAGCAACGCGGCGAGCACCTGCGGATGCTGGAGGATGCTGAGCGTGCCGAGCAGACCCAGCACACCGAACCAGAGCAGCATGACCGGGCCGAACAACCTGCCGATGGCGGTGGTGCCGTGACGCTGAATGACGAACAGCCCGACCAGAATGCCGAGCGCCAACGGCACAATGAAGGGATGCAGGAGCGGCGTCCCCATCTCCAGGCCCTCGATGGCGGAGATCACGGAAATGGCAGGGGTAATCAGACTGTCACCGAAAAAGAACGAGGCTCCGAGGAAGCCCAGCGACATCAGCAGCCAGCGGCTGCGCGACGCCAGCGGGGCTTGTCCCTGAACGAGGGCGAGCAGGGCCAGAATGCCGCCCTCCCCCTTGTTGTCGGCCCGCATCATGATGCCGACATACTTCACGGAAACGACCAGAATCAGTTCCCAGAAGATCAGGGACAGAATGCCCAGCACGTTGTCCTGGCTCAGCGCCAGGTGATACCCACTGAAGACCTCCTTCATGGTGTAGAGGGGGCTGGTACCGATGTCGCCGAAGACGACGCCGAGCGCGCCGAGCGCGAGCGCACGGGTTGTGCTGTTTGCCTGATGGGGCTGGTTCATTGTTCTTTCCGCTCGCAACGCCTCGTCCGCATTGCCGAGGCCTGGTCCTTCAAATCAACGTTCTCACCAGACGGTCATAATCCCAGCCGCTGCCAGATCGTGGTGCTCGGGCCCGCCTGGTTCATCGTATAGAAGTGCAGCCCCGGGGCGCCGCCGGCGAGCAGGCGGTCGCACAGGTCGGTCACCACATCCAGGCCAAAGGCGCGGATCGACACGAGGTCGTCGCCGTAGCTCTCCAGCTTCTTCCTCAGCCAGCGCGGAATCTCCGCGCCGCAGGCATCGGAGAAGCGCGCGAGCTGCACGTAGTTGCCGATCGGCATGATGCCAGGGACGATGGGGATATCGACGCCCAGCGCGCGCGCGTCTTCGACAAAATTGAAGTAGGCATCGGCGTTGAAGAAATACTGCGTGATCGCCGAATCGGCACCCGCATCGACCTTGCGCTTGAAGTTGGCGAGATCCTCGTTGTACGAGCGCGCCTGCGGATGAATCTCGGGATAGGCCGCGACCTCGATCTCGAACCAGTCGCCGGTCTCCTTGCGGATGAAGGCCACCAGTTCATTGGCATAGTGGAATTCGCCGACATCCATCGAGCCCGACGGCAGATCGCCGCGCAGCGCGACGAGATGGCGGATGCCCTGGCGCTTGTATTCGTTGAGGATGTCGCGGATATTTTCCTGCGTCGAGCCGATGCACGACAGGTGCGGCGCGGCCTCCGAGCCGCTCGCCTGGATCTCGCGCACGGTCTCGAGGGTACGGTCGCGCGTCGAGCCGCCGGCGCCGAAGGTCACCGAGAAGAACTTGGGATTGAGCTGCGCGAGCTGCTTCTGCGTTGCGCGCAGCTTTTCCGCGCCTTCCGCCGTCTTCGGCGGAAAGAATTCGAAGCTGTAGGTGCGTTCGGTCATGAATCAACCTCTGGAATTGGGAATGAGCGCCGAGAGCGCCCAGGCGATCACGCCGTAGAGGATCGCACCGACCATGGCGGAGACCAGACCGT
>JAJZRT010000752.1 GCA_021802595.1 Pseudomonadota bacterium | reverse complement strand
ACGCGCGCGGTCGAGGCCTGGATCGAAACCGAAATGGCGAGGCTGCCCCCTGCTGCCGCACGCCAATAGCGGCGTCCTGCAGATCGGCGACGCCGCCGTCCCCTATCAGTTGCGCCGCTCGCGCCGCCGCCGCACGCTCGGCCTGACCGTCACGGCGCGCGAAGTGCGCATCCATGCCCCGAGCTGGACGCCGCGCGCCGAAATCGAACACTATGTGCAGCAGCAGCACGACTGGCTGCATCGCGCCTGGTCCCGCATGCAGGCGGGCACGCAGCGGGCCGAATCCGGGGCGGCGAACGAGCTGCACTACCTGGGACGCCGGCTCAAGCTCGATGTCCGGCACTCGCTGTTCCACGAGATACGCCGGCATGGCAACACCCTGCGCGTGTACGCGCCGCCGGATGCGGATGCCGGGGAACTGGTGCGCGACTGGCTGCTGGCCCGTGCGGAACGCCTGCTGGCCTGGCGGCTTGCGCGCATCGCCCGCAGGCTGGGGCGCGCGCCCAGCCGCTTTGCCCTGTCCGATGCCCAGACGCAATGGGGCAGCTGCACCCGACGCGGGCACATCCGCCTCAACTGGCGCCTCGTGCAGGCGCCGCTCGCCCTCATTGACTACGTCGCCGCGCACGAACTCGCCCATCTCGTCCACCTCGACCATTCGCCGCGCTTCTGGGCGCAGGTCGCCGCGCTGTGCCCCGACGCCCTTGCACGGCGCGCCGAGTTGCGCAAAATGAGCCAAGCCTTGTTTCTGATCTGACGGGAGCCCCATCATGCGTATTCTTCACACGATGCTTCGGGTCGGCGATCTCGACCGCTCGATCGATTTCTACACCCACGTGCTCGGCATGCGGCTGCTGCGCCGCAAGGATTATCCCGGCGGAAAATTCACGCTCGCCTTCGTCGGCTACGACAGCGAGGACAGGGCGGCCGTGCTCGAACTGACCTACAACTGGGGCGTCGACAAATACGAGGTGGGCAGCGGCTACGGCCATATCGCTATCGAGGTCGACGACGCCTACGCCGCATGCGACGCCGCCGCGGCCAAGGGCGGCAAGATCCTGCGTCCGGCCGGGCCGATGTCGCATGGCACGACGGTGATCGCCTTCATCGAGGATCCGGACGGCTATCCGATCGAATTCATCCAGAAGGGGACGGCGGGCTGGACGAAGGAATGAGCCCGGGCTGATGCCCTGGCGCGCCCTTCAGGGCACCGACAGGGGTTCGGGGCGATGGATGGCGTAGCCCTGCGCATAATCGACGCCGATGTCGCGCAATCTCTCGAGCGTGGCGCCGGTTTCGACGAACTCGGCAATCGTCTTCAGTCCGAGCACGCGGCCGACGCGGGTGATGGCCTCGACCATGGCCAGGTCGGCGTCGTCGTCGACGATGTTACGCACCAATGCGCCGTCGATCTTGAGGGAGTCCACGGGCAGGTTCTTCAGGTATCTGAACGACGACATGCCGCTGCCGAAATCGTCCAGCGCAAACCGGCAGCCGAACTGCCTGAGGTGCTGCATCACTTCGCGGACGCGTCCGAAATTGGCCACCGCCACGGTCTCGGTGATTTCGAAGCACAGGGCCGGGGTGGCGAGGCGGGTGCGGCGCAGCGCGTCTTCCAGGAAGGCGAGAAACCTGTCGTCGTTGAGGCTGGCGCCGGACAGGTTGATCGCAAATTTCATGGCAGGATGGCTCGCCGCGCCGGTCAGCAGGGGGCTGCGCGGCGTGTCCAGCAGCAGATGCTGGATGACCCAGCGATCGATCGCGGGCATCAGGCCGTAGCGTTCGGCTGCAGGGAAGAACTGTCCCGGCGCGACGACCGCGCCGTCCTCGTCGATCAGGCGCAGCAGCATCTCGACGTGCCGGTCGTGCGTGTCGGCGTCCCCTTTGAGATCGAGGATCTGCTGTTGCCAGATCTGGAAGCGGTTCTCTTCCAGCGCCTTGTGCAGGCGCGTCACCCACTGCATTTCCTGGCGCTTGCCGGTGCAGGCTTCGCCGCCAAAATACAGCTGTACGCGATTGCGCCCCCGATCCTTGGCGACGTAGCACGCGGCGTCGGCTGCGCTCAGTACGTCTTCCGCGGAGAGCGTGCCCTCGTCGATCGCGCATACGCCGATACTGGCCGTCACCTCGAAGCTGCGGCCATCCCAGAGGAAGCGAAAGCGGGATACGGTGTCGCCTAGCGATTCGGCCTGCTGCATGGCGGCCTCGATGGGAAGATCGTGCAGCAGCAGGCCGAATTCGTCGCCTCCCAGGCGGGCGATCACGTCGCGCTGGTTGCCCAGCCGCTTCAGCTGCGTCCCCAGCTGGCGCAACAATTCATCGCCGGCCAGATGGCCGCAGGTATCGTTGACCACCTTGAACTGGTCCAGATCGACGCAGACCAGGGCGTGTGGCCCGCGGTCCGCAGGCAGGGTGTCGACCAGTGCGCGCAGCCGTTGCAGGAATTCACGCCGGTTGACCAGCCCGGTCAGGTCGTCGTAGCTGGCGTGGTGCTGCAGCGCGGTTTGCAGCGCCACGCGTTCGGTGACGTCGCGCAGGATGCCGATCACCAGTTCGCCGGCTTCCAGGTGTACCCGGCTCATGCTGATTTCAACCCAGCGCGGCTCGCCGCGCGGCGGCCGGATTTCCGTCTCGAATCGCACGGCCTGGCCGTTCAGGGCGGTGCTGAAGTGTTTGCTGAATTCGGCCCGGGTCGCGTCCGCACCGAGCATGTCGGTGATCGGCAGCCGCTGGCCATGCGCAGTCAGTTTGGCCTCGTCGACGCCGAGCCACGCGGCGAGGAGGGGGTTGGCGACGTGGAATTTCATCTCGTCGCACACGACGAAGATGCCGTCGCCGGCGCTGTCGATATAGGCGCGCAGCAGCTCCCGCTCGATTTCAGGTTCGAGATAGGGCGTGCAGGCCGGTTCTGGCCTGGGAGGGGCGTTATTCATGAAAAACTCGGTAGGTTCCTGCAGTTCTAACGGCGACCGGGCGTTGACTCTTGAACGGGGGTGCCCCCGTTTCCCCTGCTGAAAGAAAGGGTTATGGCGGGGGGGTGCGGCTGGCCAGGTGCCGGGTGATGGCTTCGTAATCGGCCACGGCAAGCGCTTCTGCGCGCAGTCCCGGATCGATGCCGAGCGCGGCGAAATCCGCTGCGTTCATCATGCCGCCATAACCCTT
>JAJZRT010000751.1:2590-3169 GCA_021802595.1 Pseudomonadota bacterium | reverse complement strand
CATGAATACCGTGACCATTTACAAGAATGGCGCCGTCGTTGCCCCCTTCCAGCAGGACTGGAACGACCAGATCGTGCTGTCGCTGGGTCTCGCCTACAAGTTCAGCGATGCCCTGACGGGCCGCGTCGGCTACAACCATGGCAAGAATCCGATCCCGAATCAGTTCGTCAGCTACCTGTGGCCGGCAATCGTCGAAAACCACTACACGGCGGGCCTCGGCTATGCCTTCAGCAAGCAGTCCACCGTGAATTTCGCGCTGAGCTATGTGCCGCAGGTGTCGGTGACGGGTACCGGCCCCCTGCCGCCTGGCGGTAACGGCGGCATGACCATAGAGCACAGCCAGATCAACTGGCAACTGATGTACAGCTACAAGTTCTGATTGGTCGTTTCGAATCGCCAAGACCGGGTGCGTGAGCACCCGGTTTTTTTTGCGGCCTTGTCCCCGCTTTCCTTGGTCGCAGGGCGGCAATCACTGTTTCTGCATGTCCTCGCCGAGTTGCTGGACTTTCTCTCCGGCCTTCGCGCGCGCCTCATCGACCGTGCGCCCCGCCTGTTCCGCCGCCGTGGTGGCGTCGTTCT
>JAJZRT010000751.1:0-2580 GCA_021802595.1 Pseudomonadota bacterium | reverse complement strand
CCCGCTTCCTCTTTCAGGCCCTGGATGGCCTGATCGACCTGCTCGCCAGCCTGTTCCGCCGGCCCCTTGCGGTCGCAACCGTTGAGGGCCAGCAGGCTGGTCAGCAGCGCCAGCACGCCGTAGGAGGCATGCCAGGCGTGGGTGCGCTTCGATTTTTCCGGGATCACGGTCACCATCCCGGCGCCGGCCCCGCTCCATTCGTACAGGCGCATGTGTTCGTCATCGAGATGCTTCATCGTCGGGTACATGTGAATACTCCTGGTTTGTCAGTCGGGCGGCCGGCGTCGGTGTATGCCATCCGCCGGCCAGGTAAGCGGTCAGCCGTCAATGCTTGACCTGCAGGTCGTTCCTGACCCCTGTCACGCCCTCGACGCTGCGCGCTATTTTTTCGGCCTGGGCAATCTGCATGGGATTGTTGACCCAGCCGGCCAGCTGCACGGTGCCCTTGTGGGTCACTACGTTTACATCGAGGCCTTTCACGCCCTCATCTTTCAACAGCATCGTTTTCACCTTGGCGGTGATCCACGCGTCATCGGCGTATTTGCGGGCCTTGGTGCGGTCGTTGATGGCGAGGGTCTTGACGAATTCATCCTGGCTCAGGCTGTTGTCCCGATTGGTGTCGCCTTCGCGGAAAGCCTGGGCCTGGCCGCCCTGGGCCTGGTATTCCTCCAGACTGATCTTGCCGTCCCCATTGCTGTCATAGGCCTTGAAGTCGGGCGTCGCAGCCAGCGCCTGGCTGGCGACGCCTATACCCAGCGCCCCGGCAAGGGTCAGCGTAATAAAGCGATGGTTGATGGGTTTCATGGCTATCTCCTGTCATTGGGTTGATTCGAATGCAGAGGCACTCATGCCTACCAGAGCGATGACCGTGCCAGTTAAATATTCCGCAGTTAAATCATCGGGTTGTGATGCCATGGCGGCAGTTTGGCCCAAACAGGAGGGCCCAGACCCGGCCTATCCGTCGCCTGTCGGCGACAAATGCCGGTGCTGTTCTGCAGCTCATTGTTTCTCTTCGCTATTTTTGTATGCGGACAGCGACAAGCCCGCGAATTCCGAAGGGGCACCTGAAAAAAAGGGAGCCATGCTCCCCGTGAACGCGATGCGCCGATCAAACGGTCGGCGGTTGGCGACCCGTGGCCAGCATGACGAGAAATACCACCAGACCCACGACAAACAGGACTTTGGCGATCCAGGCAGCGGTGCCTGCCACACCGGCGAAGCCGAAAATTCCGGCGATGATGGCGACGATCAGGAACGTGATGGCCCATCCAAACATGGTCTTCTCCTTTGAGGGTTGATGTAGCGCCCGGGGGCGATACCTCTCCCAATGCAGAGTGTGTGCCAAGTAAAAATGGCCTTTTAAATCAAGGTCTCGGCGACATCCTTGGCGGGTTCGCCGCAGCCCGCGGGGCGCGCTTGTCGCCTGTGCCCGACATTCAGTCGGTTTGGTCGCGATCCTTGAACAGGGCGGGCGTGAGATCGTGGCGCTGCAGCAGCCGGTACACCTCGGTGCGGTTGCGCCCGGCCAGCCGGGCCACTTCGCTGACCTGGCCGCGGGTAAGCTTGAGCAGGGTGATGAGGTAATCGCGCTCGAAGGCCGTGCGCGCCTCCGCCAGCGGCTGGATTTCGGTGGGCTTGTCGCGCAGGGCGCGTGCCACCAGCGTGGCCGGGATGGTGGCGGTGGTGCACAGGGCAACGCACTGTTCCAGCACGTTGTGCAGCTGGCGGATATTGCCGGGCCAGTCTGCGGCCACCAGCATGTCCAGCGCATCGGGTGCAAAGCCATGGATGCGGCGCTGGTATTTCTCCGTCAACGCGGCGAGGAAATGCTGTGCCAGCAGCGGGATGTCCTCGCGCCGTTCGCGCAGCGGCGGCAGCGCCAGATTGACCACGTTGAGGCGGTAATACAGGTCTTCGCGAAACTCGCCGCTGACGATGGCTTCTTCCAGGTTGCGGTGGGTGGCCGAGAGGATGCGCACGTCGACCGTGCGCGTTTCGGTCGCGCCGACCGGCCGCACTTCGCCTTCCTGCAGCACGCGCAGCAGCTTGACCTGCAGGGGCGGGGGCATGTCGCCGATCTCGTCGAGGAACACGGTGCCGCCCTCGGCGCTGAGGAACAGGCCGGGATGGTCGCGCCCCGCGCCGGTGAAGGCGCCTTTCACGTGGCCGAACAGTTCCGATTCGAGCAGCTCGGCGGGAATCGCGCCGCAGTTGATCGCCACAAACGGCCGGGCATGGCGCGGGCTGGCCCTGTGGATCGCACGCGCCAACAACTCCTTGCCGGTGCCCGATTCGCCCTGGATCAGCACGGCTGCCTCGCTTTGCGCGGCCAGCCGCGCCTCGGCCAGCAATACGTTCATGACCGGACTGGCCGTGACGATATCGCCGCGCCAGCTGTCGTCGCTGGCATCGGGGCTGCTGCCGGTCAGGCGGGTGGCCCGCTTCAGCAGGTCAATCAGCGTGGGCGCGTCGTAGGGCTTGGTCAGGTAGCCGAACAGCCCCTGCTGGGTGGCGGCCACCGCGTCCGGGATGGTGCCGTGCGCGGTCAGCACGATCACCGGCAGCGCCGGGTCGCGCGCA
>JAJZRT010000750.1 GCA_021802595.1 Pseudomonadota bacterium | reverse complement strand
ATTCGACCATTAAGCAAATCCCGCAATCCGTGTATGGTTGCCTGCAAGCCATCCGAATGGAGAATTCCCATGCGCCTCGCCCCCATGATCGCCGCCCTGATCTTCTGCACGTCTGCCCTGGCCGGACCCAATGATGTCGTCCGCCCCTACCCGGCCCAGAAAGTCGGCCCCGGCACCTACGTCATTCACGGTCCCCAGGGCGTGCCCTCGGTCGCCAACCAGAGCTTCATGAACAATCCGGCCTGGGTCGTCACGAAGGAAGGTGTCGTGGTGATCGATCCGGGTTCCAGCGTGCAGGTCGGCCGCATGGTCGTGGCCCAGATCCGCAAGACGACCGGCAAGCCGGTCACCCACGTGTTCGACACCCACGTCCATGGCGACCACTGGCTCGGCAACCAGGCGATTCTGGAAGCCTGGCCGAACGCCACGCTCATCGCCCATCCCGACATGATCAAGCAGGCCCGGGATGGCGCCGACGCCTTCTGGATCAAGCTGATGTCGGACATGACCGGCGGCTACACCGACGGCACCCACGCCGTGATTCCCACCGTCGCGGCGGCTGACGGCCAGGAATTCAGGATCGGTGGCAAGACCTTCCGCATTCATTCCTCGACCGATGCACACAGCAAGACCGACCTGATGATCGAAATGGTGGAGGACCGCATCCTGTTCACTGCGGACAACGTGCTGAACCACCAGGTGATGAATATCCGCGACGGCACGTTCAAGGGCGTGATGAAGGCCACCGACCGGGCGCTGGCCCTCAATGCGGCGCTCTACGTTCCCGGTCATGGCAAGTCGGGCAACCGCAAGTTTGTCGAAGACCAGAAAGCCTGGTTCGCCACGCTGATGACCGAAGTGCGGCGCATGTACGACGAAGGCAAGAGCGACTACGAGATGAAGCCGGTCGTCGCCGAAAAGCTCAAGGCCTACCGCGACTGGGCGGAGTGGGATACCAATCTGGGCCAGCAGATCAGCCTGGCGATCCTCGAGATCGAGCAGGAGTAAGGTTCGGAGCGCGGCCGCCGGACCGGGAAGCGATCAGTCCCCCAGCCGGGTGACGCTGGCCATGTGGCCCGGCTGCCATTCCCCGTCGAGGCTGACCCATTCGGCACGTTCACCCAGCATGCGGACGACGCCAGGACGGCGGTTGTTGCCCGTGTCGGAAAACTCGAAGCGATAGTCGCGCCGGAACTGCAGCTGGCCGTTGCCATTGCGCGCAAAGCGGACCCGGCTCAGGGCCACGCTCTCATCGAGGAATTGCACGCCGGCCTCGCCGCACGCGCGTCGTCCGACGGCTGCGGCCTGGTCCCGCGCATGCATGCCGGCGTACCAGTACCAGCCGACCGCAACCAGCGCGCCCAGCAGCAGGATGTCCCAGTTCACTGGCCGGCGGAATCGGGTTTGACCGGACTGCGGAACAGCGCCGCCACCTGCTTCTTGGCGGACGGCCGCGTCAGGGCTGGCGCGCTGTCGGCGCGCGGGGCTTCGCTCGGCACATACGGTGCGTCGAACAGGGCATCGCGCGCAGCGGCCGGCTTGCTGCGCGGGGCGCTGCGCTCGCGATCACCATGATGCCGCTCCGGTCGCGGCGCACGTCCCTGGAAGGCAGGCACATCCGCTGCACCAGGTTCGAAGCCGGGAACGATCACGGGTTCGATGGTGCTGCCGATGAGTTTCTCGATGTCCTTGAGGTAGCGCGTCTCCGATTCGCTCACCAGCGAGATCGCCTCGCCCAGGGCACCGGCACGGCCGGTGCGGCCGATGCGGTGCACATAGTCCTCGGCGTTGTGCGGCAGGTCGTAGTTGACGACGAAGGGCAGCGCCTCGATGTCGATGCCGCGCGCGGCGACGTCGGTGGCGACGAGCACTCGGATGGTGCCGGCCTTGAAGGCGTCGAGTGCCTTGATGCGCTCCTGCTGGGTCTTGTCGCCGTGGATGGCGTCGGCGTGGATGCCGGCCTTGTTGAGTTCGTTGGCCAGCCGGTTGCAGCCCAGCTTCGTCCCCGTGAACACCAGCACCTGGCGCAGGTCGCGGCTCCGGATCAGGTGCGCCAGCAACTGCCGCTTGCGCTCATGGTGAACCGGATGCACCACCTGGGTGACCGTCACGGCCGTGGTGTTGCGGGCCACCTCGATGAAGGTCGGATTGTTGAGGATGCTGTCGGCCAGCTTGCGGATTTCCTCCGGGAACGTGGCGGAGAACATCATGTTCACCCGCTGCGCCGGCAGCAGCGCGACGATGCGCTTGAGGTCCGGCATGAAACCCATGTCGAGCATGCGGTCGGCCTCGTCGAGCACCAGGGTGTTGACCTGGGAGAGCGACAGCGTCTTGTTCTGCACGTGGTCGAGCAGGCGGCCGGGCGTTGCCACCAGGATCTCGATGCCGGTCTTCAGGATCGGGATCTGCGTGTTGATGTTGACGCCGCCATACACCACCAGCGAGCGCAGCGGCACGTGCTTGGTGTAGGCCTGCACGCTTTCCTCGACCTGGATCGCCAGTTCGCGCGTGGGCGTGAGGATCAGCGCACGGATCGGATGCTTGGCCGGCGACGTCCCGTTGTTGGCGAACGGCAGCAGGCGCTGGATCAGCGGCAGCGCGAAGGCCGCCGTCTTGCCGGTGCCGGTCTGCGCGGCGCCGAGGATGTCGCCGCCCTGCAGCGCCAGGGGAATCACCTGCGCCTGGATCGGCGTCGGCGTGGCGTAGCCCATCTCGTCGAGGGCACGCAGGATGTCGGGGGCCAGCCCGAGTTCGGCAAAAGTCGTCAAAGTCTGTCCAGTCAAATCCGATCCGTCAAATCCGGATCCAGTCAAAACCTGTCGTCTGACAGGCCACGCGCACGTCTTCGTCCGCGCAATTCAACACCCGGGCCAGTGCATGCTGCGCCAGGGCGGACGTGTTGTTGGTCCTGGAAACATGCGCAGCCATCACGCACTGCAATTTTTCATGTTTCAGCTTGTCGAGCAAGGCTGCCGACTGGCCGTTTTCCAGGTGGCCGAAACGTCCGCCCACGCGACGCTTGAGGCTCGCCGGGTAAGGCCCGTTCTCCAGCATCGCCGCGTCGTGGTTGCACTCCAGCACCAGCGCATCGACGCCACCCAGCATGGCCTCGATGTGCGGCGTGCAGCATCCCGCATCGGTCAGCACGCCCAGCGTGCGATCGCCGTCG
>JAJZRT010000749.1 GCA_021802595.1 Pseudomonadota bacterium | reverse complement strand
AAGATATCGTTGCCCTCGACGTTGCCGTAGAAGTTGAGATGACTGTCGCGCAACAGTTCGGCCGCCTGTTTCACCATCTCGTTGCCCTTGATGTCTTCCTCGCCGATGTTCAGCAGGCCCACGCTCGGATTCGGCTTGTGCTCCACCGCCGACACCAGCATGGCGCCCATGATGCCGAACTGCAGCAGGTGCTCGGCCGTGCAATCGACGTTCGCCCCCATGTCGAGCACCAGCGCGTGGCCACTGACCGTCGGCATGACGGCGGCAATGGCGGGGCGGTCGATGCCAGGGAGGGTCTTCAGGACGAAACGCGCCGTTGCCATCAGCGCGCCGGTATTGCCCGCCGACACGCAGGCATCGGCCTCGCCGGACTTGACGAGGTCGATGGCCACGCGCATCGAGGAATCCTTCTTGCCGCGCAGGGCCTGCGCGGGCGCCTCGTCCATCGCCACCACCTGGCTGGCGTGGCGCACGATGAGGCGGGGACCGGGCCTGGCCCGGCGCGCCTTGAGTTCGGCCGCGATGATGTCCTGCGACCCGACCAGAATCACGTTCAGGTCAGAATGACGCGCAAGACAACGGATCGCCGCCGGGACCGTGACATGGGGGCCATGATCGCCCCCCATGACATCAATGGCGACTGTGATGTTTCTCATACAGCCGGAATCGTTGGCTGAGCCGGTCGCACCAGGCGGCAACAATCACGCCATGGCACGCAGGGAATTATTCGCCTTTGGCCTTGGCAACCTTGCGGCCACGATAAAAGCCGTTGGGGCTGATATGGTGGCGCAGATGCGCTTCACCGGTGGTCGGCTCGATGGCCAGCGGCGGATTGGTCAGAAAATCGTGCGAACGATGCATGCCACGCTTGGATGGGGACTTCTTGTTCTGCTGGACTGCCATTTCTTCTTACTCCTTAAAAATCGTGGCGCCGAAAATTCTGGCACCGAAAACCGCAGCGCCCCTCAGGCGGGGCATTCACCTTCCACATGCATGGAGGCAAGCGGAAGGCTCAACAACACTTCATCTTCAACCAGCTCGACAAGATCGATCTTCTCGCCGGCCAGGACCGCATCGCTGTCGGGCAGCGCATCCAGCCTTTCCAGTTCGGTCTCGTTGCGCGCCAGATGCACGGTGCGCTCGATCTCGACCGCATGTCGCATGCCGCCCAGGCAGCGCTGACAGGTCAACTCCACCTCGCCGCTGATCGTCAGCCGCAACGACAGGCCGCCCCGCTGATCCGCCCGCCCGGAGACTCGACAGAACAGTGCGCCTTGCGTAAATTCGAGGGCAAGTCGCGGAAACGCAGAGACATCCGACCGGGTTTCCCACGACTGCGCATCCCTGCAGAAACGCCGTGGGTCGACCTCAACAGGCTGGAGCATGGCACACCCGGCTCACAGCGTACTGGGACAACGCGCACAGGCTCGACATGACGCACCCGGTTAAACATTAGCCCGCAATGATATGATTTCGCGTTCTTTTTGTCAAAGAAACCCCAACCAATCCAACCGCCTCGCCGTGAGGATTAAGGTCAGCCGAGCCCATGCTTAAGAAAATCCTGGTCGCCAACCGCGGCGAGATCGCCGTCCGCATCGTGCGAGCCTGCGCCGAACTGGGCATCAAGTCGGTCGCCATCTACACCGACGCCGACCGCCACGCGCTGCACGTGAAGAAGGCCGACGAGGCCTATCACATCGGCAAGGACCCGATCCTCGGCTATCTGAACGCGCACACGCTGGTCAACCTGGCCGCCGCGTCGGGCTGCGACGCGCTGCATCCCGGCTACGGCTTTCTCTCCGAGAACCCCGATCTCGCCACCATCTGCGCGCGCCGCGGCATCCGCTTCATCGGCCCTTCGCCCGAGGTGATTCGCCGCATGGGCGACAAGATCCAGGCGAGGAACGCGATGATCGCTGCCGGCATTCCGGTGGTGCCGGGCTCGGACCACAACCTGGAAAGCGTCGAGGAAGCGCGCACGCTGGCCAACAGGATAGGCTACCCGGTGATGCTCAAGGCCACCAACGGCGGCGGCGGGCGCGGCATCCGCCGCTGCGACAGCGAGGGAGACCTGCTGAAGAACTACGACCGCGTGGTATCCGAAGCCAGCAAGGCCTTCGGCAAGCCCGAGGTCTTCGTCGAAAAATGCGTGGTCAACCCCAAGCACATCGAGGTGCAGATTCTCGGCGACACCCAGGGCAACATCATCCACCTGTTCGAACGCGACTGCTCGATCCAGCGGCGCAACCAGAAACTCATCGAGATCGCGCCGAGTCCGCAACTGACCGAGGCGCAGCGGCAATATATCGGCAAGCTGGCGGTGCGCGCCGCCAAGGCGGTCGGCTACGTCAATGCCGGCACCGTGGAGTTCCTGCTCGACCAGGACAACCAGTTCTACTTCATGGAGATGAACACCCGCCTGCAGGTCGAGCACCCGATCACCGAGACCATCACCGGCGTCGACATCGTGCAGGAGCAGATCCGCATCGCCTCCGGCCTGCCGCTGCAATACAGGCAGGAAGACATCGCGCATCGCGGCTACGCGATCGAGTTCCGCGTCAACGCCGAAGACCCGAAAAACGAGTTCCTGCCCAGCCTCGGCCGCATCACCCGCTACTACTCGCCCGGCGGCCCCGGCGTGCGCGTCGACGCGGCGATCTACACCGACTATGTCATCCCGCCCTACTTCGACTCGATGTGCGCCAAGCTCACGGTGTGGAACCTGACCTGGGAATCCACCGTCGAGCGCGGACGCCGTGCGCTGTCCGACATGCTGGTGTACGGCGTGAAGACGACGATTCCCTACTATCAGGAAATCCTGAAGAATCCCGAGTTCCGCAGCGGGCGTTTCAACACCAGCTTCGTCGAGACCCACCCCGAACTCACCCGGTACACCGAAAAGAAACCGCCGGAAGTCGTGGCTGCCGCCATCGCTGCCGCCATCGCCGCCCACCAGGGATTGTAATCATGGCTAAAGTACACATCACCGACCTCGTCCTGCGCGACGGCCACCAGTCGCTCATCGCCACCCGCATGCGCACCGAGGACATGCTACCGATCTGCGGCAAGCTCGATTCGGTCGGCTTCTGGTCGCTGGAGGCCTGGGGCGGCGCCACCTTCGACGCCTGCGTGCGCTTCCTGCGCGAAGACCCGTGGGAGCGGCTGCGCAAG
>JAJZRT010000748.1 GCA_021802595.1 Pseudomonadota bacterium | reverse complement strand
AGGGTGAGGTGGGTCGAGGTCAGTTCGAGGGGGGCCGCCCAGTGCGTCATCTGCACCGGAAACGACACGATCAGCACCGCGTAACCGACCATGGCCGGGTTGAAGATATTCTGTCCCAGTCCGCCATACAGGTGCTTGGCGACCACGATGGCGAACAGCGTGCCGGTGACGATCAGCCACCACGGCGCCAGCGAAGGCAGCGACAAGGCCAGCAGCCAGGCGGTGACGATGGCGGAGAGATCCGTGAGGAAGGGCTTGAGGGGATAGCCGCGCGCCTTCAGCATCGCTGCTTCGGCGGCCAGCGCGGTGACGGTGGCGAGCGACAGCGTGACGAGGATGCCCGGTCCGAACAGCCAGACGTAGGTCGCAATGGCGGGCAGCAGTGCTGCCAGGACCCAGGCCATGATCTGGGTGACGCTGCTGCGGTCGAGGATGAAAGGGGAAGGCATCAGGTTTTCTCTTCGGATTCCAGCGGCTGGCGCGCCAGCTCGCGGATTTTAGCCCTGCGCGCCTCGATTTCATCGATCTGCTGCAGCTGCTCGGGGGTCAGGTGGTCGACATTCTTCGGTGCGGCGTCGGATTTCTTCGCCTGCGCGCGTGCCAGTGCCGCGGCGATCAGCGCCTTCTTCGCGTCGGCATCGCTGGACGTGGCGCTGTCGGCGGCAGGCGCGGCCGCGAGTTCGGCGCGCTTGGCCTGCGCCTTGGCGGCGAGTTTCTCGGCCTTTTCCTTCTTCTCGCGCTCCTGGCGGTACAGGCGGAATTCATGGCGCTCGCGTGCCTGGTCGGCGGCGCGTTTGTCCTTTTCGTGGGCCCAGATCTCGCTCTTGGCGTAGCGGTAATAGTCGACCAGCGGGATGTGGCTGGGACAGACGTAGCCGCAGCAGCCGCATTCGATGCAGTCGAACAGGTGGTATTCCTGCGCGCGGCCGAAGTCGCCCGCCTTGGCGAAGCGGAACAGTTCCTGCGGCTGCAGGGCGGCCGGGCAGGCATCGGCGCAGCGGGTGCAGCGGATGCAGGGCAGCGCTTTCGGCAGCGGCGGGAACAGTTCCCGGGATTGCACCAGCAGGCAGTTGGTGGCCTTGACCACCGGCGCGTCCAGGTTCGGCACCGGCATGCCCATCATCGGCCCGCCCATCAGCACGCCGGTGGTGCCGTCGCGTTCGCCCGCAAGGGTGATCAGCGTGTGCATCGGGGTGCCGATCAGCACCTCGAAGTTCTGCGGTCGCAGCACGTGGCCGGTGACGGTGACCAGCCGCGAGATCAGCGGTTCGCCATGCAGCACCGCGCGCGCCAGCGCATGGGCGGTGCCGACGTTGAACACCTGGAGGCCGACGTCGGTGGAGCGCTTGCCGGAAGGCACCTGCTTGCCGGTGAGGATCTCGGTCATCTGCTTGGCGCCGCCGCTGGGGTAGAGCGTCGGCACGGCGATGATTTCCACCGCGAAATCCAGCTTCGCTGCTGCGGCCTGCATCGCGGCAATGGCTTCGGGCTTGTTGTCCTCGATGCCGACGAGGATTTCGGTGCTGCCCATGAGGTGGCGCATCACCGCGACCCCTTGCAGGATTTCGTCGGCATGGCGGCGCATCAGCAGGTCGTCGCAGGTGATCCACGGCTCGCATTCGCCGCCGTTGATGATCAGCGTGGGGCAGTGGCCGGAGGCGCCGGGGTTGAGCTTGGCGCCGGTGGGAAACACCGCGCCGCCGAGGCCGGCCAGCCCGAGGTCGAGCAGGTGCATGCGCAGGTCGGACGCTGCCATCGACCGGTAATCGAGCGGGGCGCGGGCGATCCATTCGTCGCGGCCGTCGGTTTCGATGGTGATGCACAGGTCGGGCAGGCCGGAGACATGCGGGACCGGCTGCAGGTCGATGGCGGTGACGGTGCCCGAACTGGAGGCATGGACCGCCGCCGAGACGGGACCGTCGGCGGCGGCGATCATCTGGCCCTTCAGGACCCGTTCGCCGACCTCGACCACCGGCTTGGCCGCTTGGCCGATATGCTGGCGCAGCGGGATCACCAGCTTCTTCGGCAGCGGCGCGGCATGGATCGGGCGGCCGTTCGATTCCGTCTTGTGCTCGGGCGGGTGCACCCCGCCCTTGAATTTGAATAGTTCGCGGCTCATGGAAAGTGTTCTAGGCGACGCGCTTCAGTTCGATCACCGGATGCTTCCACTTCCAGTGCGGCAGGTCTTCCGCGATCGGCACCATCGAGATGCAGTCGACCGGGCACGGCGGCAGGCACAGCTCGCAGCCCGTGCATTCGGACGCGACGATGGTATGCATCTGTTTGGCCGCGCCGACGATGGCATCGACCGGGCAGGCCTGGATGCACAGGGTGCAGCCGATGCAGGTCTGTTCGTCGATGAAGGCGACCGATTTGGGCTTGGGCGTGCCGTGGGATTCGTCGAGCGGCTTGGGCTCCACGCCCAGCAGTTCGGCGAGTTTCTTCACGCCTTCCTCACCGCCCGGCGGACACTGGTTGATGTCGGCCTCGCCCTTGGCGATGGCCTCGGCATAGGGCCGGCAGCCGAGGAAGCCGCATTGGCCGCACTGCGTCTGCGGCAGGATGGCGTCGATCTTTTCCGCCAGCGGGTTGCCTTCCACCTTGAAGCGGATGGCCGACCAGCCCAGTATCAGGCCGGTCACGACGGCGATGCCGACCATCACCAGTATGGCAGCGAGCATTATTTCACCAGTCCGGAAAAGCCCATGAAGGCCAGCGACATCAGTCCCGCGGTAACGAATGCGATGCTGGTGCCCTTGAACGGCGCCGGGACGTCGCAGGTCTCCATTCGCTCGCGGATGCCGGCGAACAGGATCATCACCAGGGTGAAGCCGAGTGCGCCGCCCGCGCCGAAAAACAGCGATTCGACCAGGTTATGTTGCGCCTGCACGTTCAGCAGCGGAATCCCCAGCACCGCGCAGTTGGTGGTGATGAGCGGCAGGTAGATGCCGAGCACCTGGTACAGCACCGGGCTCGACTTCTGGATGAACATCTCGGTGAACTGCACGATGCCGGCGATCACCACGATGAACGACAGGGTGCGCAGGTAGAACAGCTCGGGGCCGAGCAGGTATTCGTTGATGAGATAGCTGGCGCCGGACGCCAGCGTCAGCACGAAGGTCGTCGCCAGCCCCATCCCGACCGCCGCTTCCAGCTTCTTCGACACGCCCATGAAGGGGCACAGGC
>JAJZRT010000747.1 GCA_021802595.1 Pseudomonadota bacterium | reverse complement strand
CCCTGATGCCGATGGACGTACTCAACAAGCCAGGCAAGCTCACCGACGACGAATTCCGCATCATCAAGCGCCACCCGGTCGAGGGCCATCGTCTGCTGGTCGAGGGCAAGACCAGCAGCGACATCGTGCTCGACGTCTGCCTCCACCACCATGAAAAAATCGACGGCAGCGGCTACCCCGACCGGCTTCCGGGCGAGCGGATCAGCCTCTTCGCAAAAATGGGGGCGGTATGCGATGTGTACGACGCCATCACCTCCAACCGCCCCTACAAGGCGGGCTGGGACCCGGCCGAATCCATCCGCAAGATGACCGAGTGGAGCAAGGGCCACTTCGACGAAGCGGTATTCCAGGCCTTCATCAAGAGCATCGGCATCTACCCGGTGGGCTCGCTGGTGAAGCTCGGCTCCGGCCGCCTGGCCGTGGTGGTGGAGCAGTCGGAAAAATCGCTGCTGACGCCGCGCGTCAAGGTGTTCTTCTCGACCAAGTCGCAGACTTACATCCTGCCCGAGATGCTCGATCTGTCACGCCCCGGCGTCACGGAAAAGATCGTCGGCCGCGAAGACGCGGCCAAATTCGGCATCAGGAACCTGGACGAACTCTGGGCGGGCTGACCGGCCCCACCGTCATTGCCGGCGGTTTTCCAGCCAGGCCCGCCAGCCCCCGAACGCCGTGATGTCCTGCGCATCGGCCACGCCGATGCCTTCGCAGATGAACCCGTTCACGACTGAGCCATCGGCCAGTTCGATCTTGCCGATGCCGAGCGGCGCGGGAATGCCGGCGACGAAGCTGCCGAACTGGCTGGCGGGCATTTCCCAGACTTCGCAGGCGATGGCGGCGCCGCCCGCTTGCACCTGGACGAGGCCGGGGCGCTTGCCGTCGGACAGCGCGTAGAAGCGGTAGGTCGGTGCGGTCTGCGTCGTGGTGACCAGCCGGGCGTTGCGCTCGGTGAGCTGATGATTGAGCGGCAGGCCGCTGAGATGGGCGCCGACCACGGCGACCCTTACCTGGCCGCTAGCGAGCAGGTCCAGCGTGTCGGCGGCCGGCAGCGCGTGCGGCGTGGCACCGAGCGTGCCGCCCAGCGCCTGCTGCATGCGCGAGGCCAGATGCAGCAGCGGGCCGTCCTGATGCGGCGGCGCGATCAGGGTGACGCCGAACGGCAGGCCGTCGCACTGGAACCCGGCCGGCACGGCGGTGGCGGCGAGGTCGAGCAGGTTCATGAAGTTGGTGTAATGGCCGAGATGGGAATTGAGGCGGATGGGGTCGGCCTGCATCTCGTCGACGCGGTAGATCGTGCCGGCGGTGGGGGTGAGCATCACGTCGACGGCGCTCCACACCGCATCGCACGTCCGTTTGAGTGCGCGCAGCCGGTAGAGATGGGCGAAGGTGTCGGCGGCGCTGATGGCACGGCCGCCGGCGATGATGTCGCGCACCGGCGGGAAGACCCTGTCCGGCTGCGCATCGAAGAAGTCGCGGATGGCCAGGTAGCGCTCGGCCACCCAGGGGCCGCCGTAGAGCAGGCGCGCGGTGTCGAGGAAGGGCGCAAGGTCGACCGCGACCGGCGTGCCGCCCAGTGCCTGCATGCGTTCCACCGCTTCGCCGAACAGGCGCTCCGCCTCGGCGTTGCCGAAGAACTGCAAATCCTTCTGCATCGGCACGCCGAAGCGGAAACCGGCGGCACGGCCAAAGTCGAAGCCGTGCGGCGCCAGCTGCCGCGAATACTCGTCGTCGGCGTCTAAGCCGGCGGCGACCGCCAGCACGCGCTCGGCGTCCTCGGCCGTCAACGCGAAGATCGACATGGCGTCGAGCGAGCGGCAGGCGGGCACCATGCCGCGCGTGGAGAGCGCGCCGCAGGATGGCTTGTGGCCGACGAGGTTGTTGAACGCGGCAGGCACACGTCCGGAGCCGGCGGTGTCGGTGCCGAGGGAAAAGCTCGCCAGGCCCAGCGCCACCGCGACGGCCGAGCCGGAACTGGAGCCGCCGGAGATGAAGTCCGGATCGAAGGCATTGCGGCAGGCGCCGTAGGGCGAACGGGTGCCGTTCAAGCCGGTGGCGAACTGGTCGAGGTTGGTCTTGCCGATGGGGATCGCGCCGGCGTCGATCAGGCGCTGCACGACGGCGGCGCTGCGTTCGGGCGTGTAGGCGAACTCGGGACAGGCGGCGGTGGTGGGCAGTCCGGCGAGGTCGATGTTGTCCTTGATGGCGAAGGGAATGCCGTAGAGCGGCAGGCTGGCGATGTCCTTGCCTTCGAGGGCCTGAGCGTAGATGCGCAGGGCGTCGGCGTCGAGGCGGCTGATCCAGATATGGTGCGTGTCCTCGCCGGCCATGCGGGCGAGGAGCTCCTCCACCAGCGCAAGCGGGGTGAGCTCGCCGGACTGATAGCGGCGGCGCAGGCTGGCGATGTCGAGCGGGATGTTCATGCTGCCTCTTCCTCGCTCACCAGCACCAGCAGGTCCTGCCCGGCGGAAACCTGCCCGCCCTCGCGGCAGAACACCTTATGTATCCGGCCATCGCACGGCGCCAGCACGGCGAACTCCATCTTCATCGATTCGACGATGACGAGCGTATCGCCCTGTTTCACCGCGGCGCCGTCTTCCACTTCGACCTTCCACACATTGCCGGCGACGTGGCTGGCGATCGCGCGGCCATTCTCCGGCAGGTCGAGCTCGCTGTCGGGCGCGGCTTCGGCCACGGTCATGTCGCTGGCGTAGTCGGCCTGGCCGCTGGCGCGCCAGCGTTCGCGCTCGGCGTCGAAGGAGGCCTGCTGCCGGGTCTTGAACGCGGCGATGGAGTCGGCGTTGCCGGCAAGAAAGGCGTTGTAGTCGCGCAGGCTGAACGTGGTTTCCTCGATCTTCAGCTGATAGCGGCCGAGCGGGAAATCCTCGCGGATTTTCAGCAGCTCGGCTTCGCTCACCGGGAAGAAGCGCACCTGGTCGAAGAAACGCAGCAGCCACGGCTTGCCGTCGGTGAAGTCGGCGGTCTGCCGCCAGCGGTTCCACATCTGCAGGGTGCGGCCGACGAACTGGTAGCCGCCGGGGCCTTCCATGCCGTAGACGCACATGTAGGCGCCGCCGATGCCGACCGCGTTCTCCGGCGTCCAGGTGCGGGCCGGGTTGTATTTGGTGGTGACCAGGCGATGGCGCGGGTCGACCGGCGTGGCCACCGGCGCGCCGAGGTAGACGTCGCCCAG
>JAJZRT010000746.1 GCA_021802595.1 Pseudomonadota bacterium | reverse complement strand
CGTTCATCAACCCGTTGATGGTCGATTGCGCCTGATCCCAGATATACGCGGCCGGGGCCATCGTGTTCTGGAGTTGGTTTTGATACTGCTGGAGCTGGGTGCTGTACTGCTCAATTTGCTTGAGCGTCTGGGCCACCGATTCGATGGCCGTCATGATGTTCTGCGACAGGTTGGTGCCGTCGATGACGGGGATGCCAGCCTGCACAGGTGTGACCGCCAGCGTGCTCGAAACAGCAATGACGAGGGCCAATTTAGCGGCTAAAAACTTCGGCTTCATGGTGCTTTTCTCCTATGGCGTTAGTAATCGAAGGAACGGTACGGCTTGGAAAACGTCATGTCCTTCGTGACCACGACGTTGAAGCGATACCCCGGCCGAATTTCCAGCGTCGGCGAAATGCTCAGGTTCTTGGCGATGAGTTGCGCCGTAACCTGGCCGAGCTGCTGGCCGAGGGCTTCGCTTAGGGCACTGCTGGCGCTCGGTGCGCCATAGGTGTTTGTGGCCTGGTTCTGGCGTTGGCTGTAGGTGATGCCTGCTGTCACGCCGGACATGAGGAAGGCCGAGCCGAACAGGCGCACATAGTGGTTGTTCACCTGGTCGTGGAAGCCCGCGTATCCCGCGCTGTCCGCGCCTGGCATCGCGCCAATGTCCATCGCCTTGCCATCGGGGAACACGATGCGTTGCCACGCAACCAGCACGCGCGCTTGGCCGTAGGCCACGTCGCTCGAATACGAGCCGACGAGGCGCGATCCCTGCGGGATCAACAGGTGCTTGCCGGTCGGCGTGTCGTACACGTCCTGCGCGACCTGGGCCATGATTTGGCCCGGCAGATCGGAGTTGATGCCCGAAATGAGCGTGGCCGGCACGACGAAGCCCGCGCGCAGCTCGAACGGTGTGCGCGGCGCTTCCGGCTGCGAATCCAGCTTCCAGCGGTCGCCCTGCCCACCTTGGCCGAACTGCGCCATGCTGTTGCGCCCGCCGCCGCTGGTCGAGGTTTGCAGGAGCTGCGGCGCACCGCCCGCGCCCATGCCGCCGGCGGCCGGAGCCGCGCCGCCACCACCGACGCCCATGCCGCGAATCTGCGCCAGGCGTGCTTGATAGGCGGCGGTCGGATCGTTGCTGCGCTGCGCGTCGATTTGCTGCTGCACCGCTGCGATGCGGTTCAGCATTTCATCGCGCGTCTGCGGCGTGCCGGTGTAGGTGCTCGGGCCACCCGGCGCGGAGCCGTTGCTACGCGGGGCATCCACGCGCACGGTGGTCTTGGCCTTCACGGCTTCGCCGAACATCTGCATCTTCGCCATGCGGATGCGCTGGGCCTCGTCGTCGTTCACCGGCTGGCCCGGGTTGCCGGGGTTGGCCGGCGGGGCCGGCGGCGCGTCCGGGTTGGACGGCCGCGCGATCTCCAGCGGAGCCGACGCCGGGCCGGTCGGCATGTCGGGCACCTTGAGCGGGCTTGCCGGCTCGATCAAGCCGCCGGTCTTGTCGCCTGCGATCTCCTTGGCGAACATCGACGTGTTGCCGGCCTTCTCCTTGGGGCCGTCCGCCGGCGCGTTCTGCTTGGCCGCGCGATCCGCCGCGACCAGGGCCATGACCAGCACGAACGACAGCAGGACGCCGCCGAGGATGTACATGGGCATGTTGTTGACGCGACGGACGCCCGCCTTCTTGGACACTTCGCCAGGCGAAGCGTCAGGTGCCATCTGATCGGCGTTTTCTGTCATGGCGTCACTCCTTGCGCACCCAGTACCCGGCCGGCGCGAACGTGCCGTTTTGCGCCAGGTAAGGGCGGGTGATGGATTGATTGCCGACCATCAAGGTCAGGCGGTACAGGTTCGAGTCGCCAGCCTGGTCGAGCACGTAGCGCAACGGCAGGCCGCCCGACGCGGCCGTGGTGGCCGGTGCGCTCGCCTGCGATGCCGCCGAGGCCGGGGCCTGCGTGGAAGCGCCGGCCGGGGCGTACTCCAGGAGGGCATAGCCCTTGTCGCGCAGCGACTTGACGAGCGCCTGGCCGAACGGATCGGGCGTCGGCTGTTGCAGCTCCAGGCGCGTGCGCGCCGGCGCGTACAGCGTGGCGAGCTGCTGCACCGCGTCGGTGGCGAGCTTCTGCTGATCGAGCGCGGCCGACTGGACGAAGTTGCCGTACTGGCTGGTGGTTGCGCAGCCGCCGAGGCCCAGGGCGAGGGCGAGCAGCGCGAGAGAGACGATCTTGCGCATGGTCACTTCCTCCGGCTGATGGTCACGCGGTCTTGGCTACTGCCAACACCGGCAATCAGGATCGCGCGGTCAAACACCGTGTCCACGATGTAGCGATTGCCCTGCACGCGGTAATTGACCAGCACCGTTTCGTCGTCGGTGAACAAGCCGCCCTCTTTGCGCACGACCAGGAGCGTCGGCGCTTCGGTCTGCTGCATCGTGCCGGGCATTTCGATGATGGTCTTGCGGCCATCGTTGTAGACGCGCACAGGCTTCCAGCTCGCCGACCCGGACAGCTCATAGTCGAACGAGAGATCGCCCAGGTACTCGCCCGTCGCCGGCAGGGTGTTGTCGGTGCGTTCCTGCTTCTCGCGGCGCTGGATCGCGTCCCACTTGGCTTGCGCTTCCTCGGGGTACGTGAACGAGACTTGCGGCATGTACTCGGTGCGATGCGAGCGCAGGCGGAAGTGGTAGCTGCGGCGGTTCGTGGTCACGACCAGGCTGGTTTCGAGGCCCACGTCCATCGGCTTGATGATGAGGTGCTGAACCTCGGTCGCACCGCTGCCGGTGATGGCCGGCTCGACCGTCCACCGGGCCGTGTCGCCCAGGTTGATCGAGTTCACCTGTTCGCCGGCCTGCAAGGCCACGTCGCACACCTGGAGCACCGCGCAAACGATGCTCGGCTGCTGCGCGCCGTACACGAACTTGATGGCACCGCCCGAGCCGGCCACCGGCTTGATGCCGGTCGCCGACCCCGCTTCCCACCGCTTGGCGATGGCGAGCGCCGCGCGCTCTTGAGCGGTCAGCGTCGGGTTGGTCTTGTTGAAATACTTGTCGGCAATGTCGTCGCCAGGGGCGGCCAGGGCCAGGGAGGGCACCGCCACAGCAGCGCCCACGATCAAAGCGGAGAGGGTTTTCTTCATGGTGGATGACCTCGAATTCATTGGATGCGGGACCAGGAGTAATCACGCACGTAGATGCTCAACGGGTTGTTCC
>JAJZRT010000745.1 GCA_021802595.1 Pseudomonadota bacterium | reverse complement strand
CTGCGGGGTGGCCATCAGCTCGACGAGATTGTCGGTGTCGGCCTGGACCACCACGCCCCAATACGCCAGCCCCAGTACCGGCAGCGCGGCCAGGAAATGCAACGCGCCCAGTCGCCGCCCGCGCCAGCGGCGCACGGTCTGCGCGGCCAGATAGATCAGTGCGCCGGGAATCAACGCCAAGGCCGTCCAGCGCAGTCCCAGCTCCCACTGGCCCGACCAATGCAACACCGGGCTGCCGCCCAGATCGAAGAGGCTTTCATCCGGCACGGCGGCGTCCAGCAACAGAAAAGTGATCGCGCCGTACGCCAGCAGGCCTAGCGGAACCTGCGCCAACCGGGCCAGCCCGGACACCTGCCTGCGTGCCAGCCATACCGGCCCCACCGCCAGCCAGTAGCATGTCAACGCCAGCAGCAGCGCCGACAGCCAGGCACTGCCCGGCCGCAGCAGTTCGCGCACGTTGTAGGGCATGAAAGGAAGGTGCCCGGCACCCCAGAACAGGACCCCCATGCCGCCCAGCACCAGCGGCAGATGCCATCGCACACGCACCGCCGGCGCGGGCGGAACGGAATCCGCAGGATGGGCCTCACGTACGCGCGGCGTGGCCGTTTGCCGCGGAGCCCGCAAGATGCGGCGCACCACGGCGTAGCCCGCCAGCCCGCCCATCCAGGCCAGAAACCAGTCGGTGGTGTCGGCAATCTTCTCCGGCAGCATTACCTGTCCCAGTTCGATGAACGCGGGCATCAGCACCAGCACCAGCATGGCCACGGCAAACAGCGGGCCGCGCCAGCGCCAGGGCTGGCGCGTCACCCCCCAGGCCAGCAGGCCGCCCAATGGCGCGAAGAAGAGCGTCTTGCGCAATACCTCGGTGATGGCCCGGTATTCGGTACCGAAGTAATACACCTCGAACGGTACCCGGTGCACGAAGTCGAGCCGGCTTTTGACGAAGGCGCCGTCGGTGCGGAAATCGAAGGGAAACCAGAACACGAACAGCAGCGCCGCCATCCACCCGGCAGCCAGCGCGAAAGGCAGCCAGGCACCCCACTGCGGCGGTTTGCCGGCAGGCGCTTCGCGTCTGGCCAGATAACCGCCCATGACGCTGCCCAGTGCCGCGCCGACCGCAGCAGTCAGGATGTCGGTGACGTCGCTGACGCGCGAAAAGACGAACAGCTGCATGAACTCCAGGCCAGCCGCGGCAGCCACCGTCATGCCCCATGCTCGCCACGCGCCGCGCGTCCCGTCGATCCGCCACAGCAGCGTGAGCGGCGTCCAGATCAGGGCATCGGTAGCGATGTCGTACAGCGCCGTGGCAGGGTCGTGCGGTAGGTCGGCAAACGGCACCAGATTGACCATGCCATCCCGCCATTTATGGAATATCTCGACCACGCTGATGGTCAGGTCGAGCGGCAGGACGTTGTAGAACACGATCCCCGCCAGATACGTCCAGGCCAGGCGCTCGGCCAGCGTCGCGCGGGTGTGGGTATGCCACCAGGCCTGCAGCCAGCCGGTAAACCGTCGGCCGGTCGGCCACCAGGCGATGACACCGATGAGCCCGCCCAGGGTTTCGGCAAAGATGTCGTTCTGCGACACCGTGCGCTGCGGGAAGAACAGCTGTGTGAATTCGATGCCGACACTCAGGGCGGTGGCGGCTGGAATCAGCGCCAGCGTGGCCAGCAGGTTGCGCAGGCGGCCGCCACCGCCCGTCATGGCACCCATCCACAGGTAGGTCAGCGGAATGAACAGCAGCAGGTTGGCGACCCAGTCGGCACGCGACCCGATCCCGAGTTTGAGAAACGGTATCGCCCCGAACCGCGCCACGGCCTCATCCCACGGCAATGCATGAAACTTGAGCGGCACCAGGCTGCCGTATATCACGAATACGGTGTAGCCCAGCGCAACCAGCCACAGCAGCGCACGCGTGTTGCCAGGCGCCACGCTCCCCCTGCCGTTCATGGCCGCACCGTCTCCAGTGTGCGCAGCAAGTCAGGAGAGATATCCGCTCCGGCATGCGCTGCCCCCTGCCAACCGGAATAGGTCGCCAACTCGCGCACGAGGCCACGCGGTAACGTGGGCATCTGCCGGCGATGCGCCAGCAGGCGCTGGGTCAACTCTGCAGGGGGGGTGCCCAACAAATCGGGACGATACTCCGACGTGATGTTGTTCGCAGCCTCGCCACCTTGCAAGGGATAAGCCGCCGCCACCAGGTTGGCAATCACGCGCTGGCGATAGGAGGTAGCCTGGGCGTGGCGCACCTGGATGCCCGTTCCAGAAGCCAGCACGGTATTGCTGAAGATCGTCATGTCGCGCGGTACGTCGTTGTGCGGCTGGATATGGATCGCATCGCCGCTGCCGTTGATGAAGACATTGTCGTACAGCGCCACGCGTCCCTCCGCCTGAATCAGCGCTTCACTGGGATTGTGCAGGAAGAGATTACCGTAGACCAGATAACGATCCAGGCTGCCCGCCCCCGAGAGGGGGAAATGCCCCAGCAGGACATTGGGGCGCGCCTGCGGCCCGGGCATGGCATCCTGTTTGGAAAACACGTTGTAACGGATCACCGTGTCATGGCGGTCACCCAGGCCGGACGGACGGATGGTCTGGTGCTTGATCTGCAGGTTGTAGCCAAGCGTCTGCGAAATCCGGTTGGCCTCGATGCGGCCGCCGACAAACGGATCCGAGCCATCGGCGTCGCCGAGGTACATGCCGGTGCCCACCCGCTCGATGCGGTTTCCCCGGATCACCCAGCCGAATGCCGGGCACTTGGTGGAGATGCCGACGTTCTGTTGCGATGCGGCATGGTCATGGATGTATAGATCTTCCAGCGTGATGAAGTCGGCATAGCGGCTGTGCCCCTCGGCCTTGAGCGCGTCCACCGGCTGGTGACGGCCATCGAGTTCCAGGTGGCGCAAGACCAGATGCCGCACATCGACCAGGCTGACCGTATTGGCGCCTGGCCGGGCGAGGAAATGCGGCGGTTCGCGCGGCTCGGCCGCCTCGATGACGATGGGGTGTCCGGCATAGCCGGAGAGGTTGCGCAACGGCAGGCCTTGCAGGTAGTCGCCCGGCGCGAGCAGCAGGCGGTCGCCCGCCTGCAGGCGATGCAGGTAATCGCGGTAATCCTGCGCGTTCGCGCGGTAATCCGTTGCGGCCGCCGTTCCCGCCAGCACGCAAAGCCATGCTGCGCAGACGGCCT
>JAJZRT010000744.1 GCA_021802595.1 Pseudomonadota bacterium | reverse complement strand
GGTGTCGTCGGACAAGGGCCGTCGGGGCACGCTGGAAGCGGCGCTGCGCAATTTCGATTACATGCTGGCGCATACCCAGCCCGACTTTTCCCTGCGCCCGGAAATCCTGATGAATCGTGGCATCGCTTTGTCGATGATGAACCGGACCGGCGAAGCGATCGGTGAACTGCTGAAATCGATCGAGGCCGATCCCGCCCAGCCGCGTGCCTACCTGACGCTGGCGGAAATGTACGAGAAGCAAAAAAATCGCGCCAAGGCACTGGAAACCGTGACGGAAGGCCTGCGCCACAATCCCGACGTCAAGATCCTGCAGCGCCGCTACACCGAGCTGGGCGGCAAGCTGCCGTACCCTGAGCCGATCAGATCTGCGCCGGTTGCCGTGCAGGCGGACAAGCCGGGTGATGCTCCCGCTGGCACGGCCGGCTCCACGCCGCCAGCCGCTGCCGGAGCGCCGGCCACATCGGCGGGGGATGCCGACGCACCGCCCAAGATCGGTTCGCCGACCAATCCGTATTGCCGCTTCTGTCCGGATTAGGCGGTCGGGTGGACACGCTGCCGCGACGCCTGCACGAACGTCTGCAACCTTGCCCATAAATCCGCCGTCACCTGCGGGTGATGCGCCGACACGTCGTGCTGGCAGGCGGGGTCGGTTTCCAGATCGAAAAGGCTGAGCACGTGGCCCGTCTCGAGCGGCTGGTACACCAGCTTCCAGCGGCCGCTGCGGATCATGCGGTCCTTGGCATCGAGGATGGCGTTGCAGTAATCCGACTTGATCGCCAGCGTGCCGCTGGCGCGGTCCGGCACCTCCATCAGTTCCAGCAGGTTGGGATAGCGCAGGTGGGCATCGGGCAGGCCGGGAATGTTGGCGATCCAGATGCCGGTCTCGTTGAAGGCATCGAGCTCCGGGCAGGGGGTGTCCGCATCCAGGCAGCCTGCAAGCGAAACGCCGTCCAGGTTGGCGGCCGGGGACGCGCCGACGAGCTCCAGCAGGGTGGGAACAAGGTCGATCGAGCGCACCACCTGGTCCACCCTGCCGCGCGCGCCGCGGCCCGGCGCACGGATGACGAGCGGAATGCGGGGGCTGAAATCGCCGACCGCGGAATTGCCCTGTCCCCAGGTGTCGTGCTCGAAAAATTCCATGCCATGGTCGGAGTAGAGGACGATGATCGTATCGCCGGCCAGGCCGCAGCGGTCGAGGTGAGCCAGCATCTTGCCCACCTCATCGTCGAATTCCGCCACGCAGCCGTCGTACAAATCGACAATCTGGTCGAGATCGAACTCCTCCTTGGGCGCACCCTGGCGCCGGATGATTTCGAACGGGTCGGTGAGCCGCGCCATCGCGAACTTGGATTCGCCGGCGTAGGCAGGATCGGCGAAGCGCGTATACCACGGCCATTCGGAGGCGAAGGGCGGATGCGTGGTGGAATAGAACACGTTGAGGAAGAACGGCTGCGGATTCTCGGCCAGGCGCGATACCAGCCGCCGTGCGCGCTTGCCCAATGGCTGGGTGAGCGGGACCCCGCCCAGGTAGTACACCTCGGGCAGCAACAGGCGCCCCAGCCGGTTGTGGACGAACAGGGACACGAACAGGCGCAGGTCCTTGGGGCCCTGGCGGATGAAATACTTGAGGTTCCACTGGTCTTCCGGCAGGTCGGTGTAATCGAAGCCGAAGGAAAACTTGCCCATGTCGGCGCCACACCAGTCGGAGATCACCGCGGTGCGGTAACCCATTTGTTTCAGGCGCGTCGGCAGGGCATCCACCTTGAGCTGCGTGGTCCCGTCGTCCGCATAGTTGTCGCGGACGCCATGGGTGTGCGGCCAGGTGCCGGTCAGCATGGAAATCAGGCTCGGCGCCGTGCGCGCACAGGGCACGTAGCAGTTGGCGAACAGGGCCCCGGCGGCGGCCAGCCGGTCGATGTGGGGAGTCAGGGCCCGGTGGTAGCCGAGTGCACCCAGCCGGTCGGCGCGCAGCGTGTCTGAGCCGATCATGAGGATGTTGGGCGCGGCGCCGGGCGGACGTGCGGTGTGTCTGCGCGGCGCCAGCGGCTGTGGCTGCCAGCCCGCCCAGGCGATGGTCCCGGCAAAGAACAGCGTGGTCGCCCACAGGGCCATGAGGGCATCGAGGCGGTTCTGCTTCGCCAGCTGCCAGGTGGCCGCCACGAACAGAAATCCGGCCAATCCCATGCCCACCGACTGCAGACGCCTGATGCGCGCCGGTGTCATCCATTGCCAGAGACGATAGAGCCGGCTCATGCGGTAATGCATCGACGCCGCCAGCAGGCCGGGATTGAACCGCAGCTTGCGGATGAGTTGCAGCGCGAATCCGCCGAGGATGCCCAGCAGCGCGGCAACGGCGGCCAGCGTCGCCGACCAGGTTGTGCCGGCTACGGTGGCCAGCATGAAGTAGATCAGCGTGCCGGCTCCCCCGGTGAACAGCATCAGCGCGAAGGCCCAGGCCGTCAGGCGCGCCAGGGCAAACAGCGTGTAGCGCTGGTAGTGCTGGAGCACTTCTTCGCGGATACGGGGGCCAGTGTGCGAGAAGTCGAGAAGCGACTTGGCGAGCAAGGCGGCCGCGCCGACCCCGGCCACCCCCAGCACGGGGAGCAGGCCGGACCAGCGTGCGGCACCACTGGCGAACCAGGCGATCAGGGCACAGACCGCAGTGAGCAGGGCCAGTGATTCGGTGAGCACGATGCCGCGGTCGGGTGGGAGCACCAGATTTTTCACCCGATGTCCCGATTCGCGGCGGCCCTGGATCTCGCCCAGGGCCGCCGCCGTGCGCACCCAGTAGAAACGCTGCTTGGCCCATGACAGGCTGAACACGCTGTGGAAACCGTACTCGGCCAGCTTGCGCCACATGTAGAGCGGCACCGCGCCGCCACCGCGGAGGCGGGCGGTCGAACGGGTGCGCTGGTAGCTCTTTTTCAGCAGGTAGCCGAGGCGGAGCCGTTCGGTATCGACATAGTGGTACTGCACGATATCCGGCACGTACTGGCAGCGTTCGCCGCGTGCCAGGGCACGCAGTACGTATTCGCTGTCTTCGCCGCCGCCCAGGTCGTGGCCGTGCGGGCCCAGTTCGGTGGAGAAGCGGCCGGTCAATTCGAACACGCGCCGACGCACGACCAGATTGCCGCCGCCCGGGATGGGGCCCGCCTCGGCAGTGACGGCCCGGGGGGCATCGCCCTGGTCA
>JAJZRT010000016.1:7904-17271 GCA_021802595.1 Pseudomonadota bacterium | reverse complement strand
CGATCGAAATCCAGAACGGCGTCGAGGTTTCGCCGATGCAGGTCATCGGCGAAACGAAGAACCGCGGTACCGAAGTGCACTTCCTTGCCGACGAGGAAATCTTCGGCAAGGTCGAATACCACTTCGACATCCTCGCCAAGCGCATCCGCGAACTCTCCTTCCTCAACAACGGCGTCAAGATCGAGCTGATCGACCACCGTGACGGCAAGACCGAAAACTTCGCGTACTCGGGCGGCGTGAAGGGCTTTGTCGAATACATGAACCGCGTCAAGACCGTGCTGCATCCGAAGATATTCAGTGCGGTGGGCGAGAAGGACGGCATGACCGTCGAGGTCGCGATGCAGTGGAACGACAGCTATTCCGAGGCGGTGCAGTTCTTCACCAACAACATCCCGCAGCGCGACGGCGGCACCCACCTCACCGGCCTGCGGATGGCGATGACGCGCGTGTTGAACAAGTATATCGAGGAAAACGAGCTCGCCAAGAAGGCCAAGGTCGAGACCAGCGGCGACGACATGCGCGAAGGCCTCACCTGCGTGCTGTCGGTGAAAGTGCCCGAGCCCAAGTTTTCCTCGCAGACCAAGGACAAGCTCGTCTCCAGCGAAGTGCAGCCGGTGGTGCAGGAAATCGTCGGCCAGAAACTCGCTGATTTTCTGCTGGAAAACCCCAACGACGCCAAGCTGCTGTGCAGCAAGATTATCGAGGCTGCGCGTGCCCGCGAGGCCGCCCGCAAGGCACGTGAAATCACCCGCCGCAAGGGCGTGATGGACGGCCTCGGCCTGCCCGGCAAGCTGGCCGACTGCCAGGAAAAAGATCCGTCGCTGTGCGAAATCTATCTGGTCGAGGGCGACTCCGCAGGCGGCTCCGCAAAACAGGGCCGCGACCGCAAGTTCCAGGCAATCCTGCCGCTGAAAGGCAAGATCCTCAACGTCGAGCGCGCCCGCTTCGACAAGGTCATCGGCAGCCAGGAAATCGCCACGCTCATCACCGCGCTCGGCACCAGCATCGGCAAGGACGACTACAATCCGGACAAGCTGCGCTACCACCGCATCATCATCATGACCGACGCCGACGTCGACGGCGCACACATCCGCACGCTGCTGCTCACCTTCTTCTACCGCCAGATGCCCGAACTGGTCGAGCGTGGCCACATCTACATCGCGCAGCCGCCGCTGTACAAGGTCAAGCATGGTCGCTCCGAGCGCTACATCAAGGACGAGCATGCGCTGAAGGAGCACCTGATGGCCGAAGCGATGAAGGACGCCGAACTGACGCCGATGGACGGCGCCATGCCGATCATCGGCGATGCGCTGGAAACCCTGGCACGCGAATATTTCCTCGCCGAAGCCGTGAGCGAGCGTCTCGCCCGTCTCCTGCCCGACGACGTGCTGCAGGCGCTGATGAAGATCCCGCGACTGAGCCTTGCCGACAGCAGCGCGGCCATGATGGCCGAGGCCAGCCTGGGTGCTGCACTCGACCCGAACAAGTTCGAAGTCGCCGCCGAATACATCAGCGAGTCGGACAGCCATCGCTTGCGCATCACCCGCCACGCCCACGGCAACAAGCACGTCAGCTTCCTCGAAGCCGACCTGCTCGAGACCGGCGACTACAACCAGCTCGTCAAGGTCGGCGACCTGTTGCGCGACCTCATCGGCCTCGGTGCCAAAGCCCGCCGCGGCGAGAAGGAAAGCCCGGTTGCCAGTTTTCGAGAAGCGATGGACTGGTTCCTCGCCGAAGTCAAACGTGGCATGAGCATCCAGCGCTACAAGGGCCTGGGCGAAATGAACCCGGAACAGCTGTGGGAAACCACGATGGATCCCAAGGTGCGTCGATTGATGAAGGTACAGATCGAGGATGTGATCTCGTCCGACCAGATCTTCACCACGCTGATGGGCGACGAGGTTGAGCCACGGCGAAACTTCATCGAGACCAATGCGCTGGGAGTACGCAACCTGGATGTCTGACGTGTTGTAGGATCCCATTGAAATTTAGATTTTTCCCAAATCTTTAGATTTCATGAGAATTGATAGAAAGGCCAACCAGAACGGTTGGCTTTTTTTATGGAGAATCTTGGTTTCCTAGATACCAACATGGGCACGATCCCGGACAGTCGGCTGACCTCGGGAACCTTGTTGAACAGTTCCTTGGCTTCGGTGTTCAGCGAATTATTCATAGTCGCGCTCTTGTGTAATTAGGGAAGCGCTGTACAAGTTGATTCCGCTCATGGTTCGACAAGCTCACCACGAACGGAATCAACAAGTTGCCGTTCGTCCTGAGCTTGTCGAAGGACTTGTTCAGCGCTTCCTTAGGTGAAAGCCGGGTTCAGTCCCGGCAGATTTGGTCGTCGCGGACACGTGCGTCTCCATGGCCTCGCCGTTTCAAACACCGATCTCTATGTCCATACTGGTGCGCCTTTCACCGCTTTGGCATCGAACACCCACCGTCCCTTGGGGCGTTCATATTCAGTGCGTGAGACGTTGCCGGTGTGCTGTCCGGCTGCGGTTACGGCCTGTCTCGGATCGGCCCGGGAGTTCGAGATCGCCAAGGCGCCATGTTGTCCCGATTTGGCCGAAACGACGCAGCCAACCGCCGCTGCGGCTGAAAGTAAGACGAGCGCCTTCAAGTAGGTTTTGTTTTTCATGGTGATCGTTCCTCTACGCACGCAAATATATGCGCAGGGATCACGATAACGATCATGAATTAGGGGACAGTTAGGGTCTGGAAATGTCGCCCGTAATCCACACGGACCGGCTGCTACACAAGCGAGGCCCCAAAATGTGTGTCCGCTTGGCTGCGGGCCGCTAATTCTGCCCTAATTTTCGCGGCGTACAGTTTGATCACGCGACCTTCCGCGTGTCCTGTATGAAAGGAATCGACATGAACGCCAAACAGATTTCCGTTTTTCTGGCCGGTGTCTTCGCGCTGTCCAGCCTGCCCGCGCTTGCTGCAGAGGCTGGCACTCAGGCCACCGAAGCGGCCGTACCGACCAAGCACAGGCCGGTGCGCCACAAGAAGGAAGCAATGAAGCAAGAGAAAAAAGAAGAGCGCTCCGAGAACAAGATGGAAGAACGCAAGGAAACGCGGAGCCAGGAAAAGAAAGAGGAAATGAAGAAATAGGTAACAGCCTTCACCCCCGGCCTCCCGGGGGCTGCGTTCTTCATCGCCTGTTCTTTGAGGAGTCGAGATGTTGATCGAAATCGATGATCTGGCCTTGGCGCTGCATGGCCACCGGATACTGGCCGGCGTGAGTCTTCACATGCAGGGCGGCGAAATCTACGGTTTGCTGGGGCCAAACGGCGCGGGGAAAAGCACCACCATGTCGGTGGTCAACGGGTTGCGGGGAGCCTCCTCGGGCCGCGTGTCGGTGCTCGGCATGAATCCGTGGGCCCAGCGCGAAGCCTTGCATCGGCAGCTTGGGGTGCTTCCGGAACAAGCCGGATTCTATGACTGGATGAGTGCGGCGAACTACCTGCACTGGTTCGCCGCGCTGTATGACCGTCCCCTGACACCGGAAGAAATCGGCCGGCATCTGGAACAAGTCGGGCTGGACCCAGGAAACCGGGACACCATCGGCACCTATTCCCGCGGCATGAGGCAGCGCCTAGGGCTGGCCCGGGCACTTCTTAACCAGCCCCGGCTCCTGATTCTCGATGAACCGACCAACGGACTCGACCCGCGTGGGCGGCGCGAGATCCATGATGTGTTGCTGGGTCTGGCCCAGACGGGCGGTGTCGGCATTCTCCTGTGCACCCATTTGCTGGACGATGTCGACCGCCTGTGCAACCGCATTGGCATCATCCATCAGGGCAAGACCGTGATCGAGGGCAACCTTTCCGAGTTGCTCGCAACGCGTCAGACCGGGATGCGTTATCGACTGAGGCTGCTGGCGCCGCCGATGAGCACAGACTTCGCTCCGGGCATCCGCATCATCGCGCAGGAGGGCCAATGGTGGCATCTGGACATTGGTTCCGGGCGGCCACCTCAACAGGTATGGCGCGAACTCATCAATGCCGGCTGGGCCATCGGCGAGATTCATGCTGAGGGCGGCGGCCTGGAAGATCTCTATCTCAACCTGACCATGACGGAGGCGGCGGCATGAAATCCATCGCACTGATCGCGCGCAAGGAAAGCGACGAACTGCTGAAGAGCGGGCGGGGACTTGCGTGGTTGCTAGCCTTGGCCGTGATCCTCTCGGTCTTCAGCTTATTGTTCGTCAGCAATACAGAATTGAGCCTGCTCGATAACGCCGAGGTGGTCTACATGGTCATGGGCACCATCACGGCATTGGGCGCCCTGCTCGCCGTGGTGCTGGGCAGTGACGCTATTGCCGGCGAAAAGGAGAGAGGCAGCCTCGTCGCCCTGCTGCTGGCGCCGGTTTCCATCGGCGATATCGTGCTCGGCAAGATGGGCGGACTGGTTGCCGCCTGGATCGTCACCTACCTGCTGAGTCTTCCCTATCTATGGGCGGTGGGCAGCAGCGGCCAGAATCTCATCGAAGCAGTCGTCTACTTGGCCGTGCTGGGCACGCCCGTTGTACTGGGCTTCGGCTTCTATGCGCTCGGGTTGTCGGCGCGCCTTGGCAATGTGCGGGCTGCGTTGGTCACCGCACTGATTACCCTCATGCTACTCGCCAGTCCGCTGCTGCTCGGGCCGGGCCTGCGGCAGAGCGTGATCGGCAAGGCATTCGACGCGGTCAATCCATTCTCCGCAGCGCTCAACAGCTTCGACAGCGTGGTCATCGATTCGCAGCCATTTTCCATGCAGTTGGGACGTCTGGCGGTGACACTGATCTGGCTGGTGCTGACGTGGTGGTTTGCCAAGCGCAGCGTTCGCGCGGTCGAAATCTAGGAGACGGTGATGAAAAAAATTGTGCTTTGGATGACTGTCTGCGTGTTGACGCTCTGCAACGTCGCGGCAAACGCGGCGGGTGCGTTGAACATCACGCTCGCCGCCGAACACTCCAATCCAAACTCGCCACAGATGGGCGACCACCTCAATTTCGTGAGCGTCATCCGTAATAGCGGCACGGTACCCGCACAGGGGATCGTCGCCTGGATCAGTCTGGTCCAGGTGAATCCCGGCCACGAGCAGCCCGTCGACCTGGAGGACTGGAGCGCCCACAAGGCCGTGACGCAGGCATCGCTCGGCCCCGGAGAAGAGATCAAGGTGGCGTGGCCGATGCGGCTGATCCAGGCAGGTGACTACCGGGTCGTGATCAGCGGTGTGGAGCGGAACGCTTCGCATATCGTCACCAGCCCGTTTCTCGATTTTCATGTCAGGCGCAAACCGGTTGTGGAGTCCACGCGGATCCTGCCCGTCGCATTCGGTGTGCCTGGCCTGATCGGCGCGGCAATGCTCTGGCGGCTCCGCCGGCATAAGGACGCCTGACGAAGAGGTCATCTGGACGAACACATGAAGTGGCATAACTGGGAGGCAAAACACCGGTGGAGCATCTGAATCAAGTGGTTTTTCTGCTGCTCAACGCGGGGCCGCACGCCCCGGCCATCGTGGTGGATGGGGCCCGTATACTTGCGCAGGGCGTGATTTGGCTGGTTCCTCTCGGATTCGCGCTCGGCTGGCTGCGCGGCAGCGTGCCGGTGCGACAGGCATTGCTCTCCGCCACCCTGGCCGGGCTGGCCGGTTTGGCCATCAATCAGGCCATCGGCATGGTTTGGTATCACCCCCGCCCGTTCGAGCTGGGGATCGGACACACCTTGATTCCGCATGCCCAGGACAGCTCGTTCCCGAGCGATCACTTGACTCTGATCTGGAGCATCGCGTTTACTCTCATGCCACACAGGAAAACGCGCCGTGCTGGCTGGATCATCGCCCTGGCCGGCGTGCCGGTGAGTTGGGCCCGGATCTATCTCGGCGTACATTTTCCGGCGGACATATTGGGCGCGCTACCCGTGGCCCTCGTTGGAGCTGCCCTGGCGCGCGGGGTCGGGAAGCGGATCACCGAACCACTGGCTGAACGCCTGCAGTGGTTGTACCGGGCGTTGTTCACGGGCCTGATCCGCCGGGGTTGGGCACGGTACTGAGCATGGGTCGCATGGGGAGGCTGGAATGAGGGTCCTGCTGGTCGAAGACGATGCCATGATCGGCGAGGCCGTCTCGGTCGCGCTGAAGGATGCGGCTTATGCCGTGGACTGGGTACAGGACGGCGCATCGGCAAGCCGAGTACTCGAACTGGGCGAACACCAGGCGGTGCTGCTGGACCTCGGGCTGCCCAAGCGGGACGGACTCGAGGTGCTGCGCCGCTTGCGTCAGGCCGGGAACCCGATCCCGGTGATTGTGATCACGGCCCGCGACGGGGTTGAAGACCGGATTCGGGGGCTGGACTTCGGGGCGGATGATTACCTCGTCAAGCCATTCGACGTGTACGAGTTGCTCGCGCGGCTGCGAGCCATCGTCCGCCGTCAGGGAGGACAGGCCACCCCTCTTTTGACCAACGGCAGGGTCAGCTTGAATCCGACGACGCGGGAAGCATGCCATGGGGACATCGCGGCGCAGCTCACTGCGCGTGAATTCGCGCTGTTGCAGGCCTTGTTGCTGCGTTCGGGTACCATACTGACCCGTTCCGAACTGGAGGAACGCATCTATGGATGGAACGAGGAAGTGGAGAGCAATGCGATCGATTTCCTGATCCACAGCGTGCGCAAGAAGCTCGGCGCCGACGTCATCAAGAACGTGCGGGGTGCAGGCTGGATGGCACAACCGGCGAATGATGGGCAGAAGCTGAAATGAAGACGTCCGGCCTTGAATTCGCGCTTGCATTTGCCCTTGTCACCGTATCCGGTTGCGCGACCTACGAAGCCAAACCGCTTCCAACAGAAGTGTCCCTGTCCCGGTCCGCTGCCGGGCTCAACGTGGCGCCTGCCGAGTTGCCGTTCCATAACCTGGCATCCCATCCCTTCAACCCTAATGATGGGTTCGACATGGATGAACTGGCCACGCTGGCCGTGGCCAACAATCCGCAACTGCGGCAATCGCGTGACCGCCTGGACATCGCGCGTGCGCAGTCCTTCGCAGCCGGCCTGCTGCCCGACCCGCAGCTGGGATTCAGTTCCGACCATCCCACAAATGGCGTGGCAGGGAACACCAACGCCTTCAACGTGAACCCCAGCTACGATGTGAACGCCCTGCTGCTACGCTCTTCCCGGGTCGCCGCAGCCCGACAGGATGAGCAGCGGGTAAGCCTGGAACTGCTGTGGCAAGAGTGGCAGGTCGTCAGCCAGGCGCGGTTGCTGTTTACGCGTCTGACGTCGCAGCAGAAGCTGCTCATGCAGTTGGGGGAAGAGCGTGAGCAGCTCGCCATGAGCTCGCAGCGCGGCCAGCGGGCCCTGGCCGCCGGCAACCTCACCATCGAGGCCGTCAGCGCGGACTTCGCAGCCTTGCAAAGCGTGGAGCGCCAGCTCAACGTGCTGCAGCGAACCATACTGCAAGACCGCGCGCGCCTCAATGGATTGCTGGGGCTGGCGCCGGATGTTTCGCTAGAGCTCATCGGCGAGCCCACGGCTCCGTCCATCGATCCGGCAGGCGTGCGCGCCAGCTTGGTGGCTCGACTGACGCTGCGTCCTGATCTGCAGGCGCTCAGGGCCGGCTACCAGTCCCAGGAAGAACGATTCCGCGGCGCTGTGCTCGCGCAATTTCCGGCGCTGAATGTCGGCCTGTCGCGCGCCCGCGACACGAGTGGCCTCTATACCCTCGGTTTCGGACTCAGCATCAGCCTGCCGATCTTCAATGCCAACCGCGGCAACATCGCCATCGAGAAGGCCACGCGCAAGCAGCTGTTTGACGAGTATCAGGATCGTCTCGACCGCGGCTACGCCGAAGTCGAGACGTCGCTGGCAAATCTGCCTCTGCTGCAAGACCAGCTCCTGCGGTCGCGCGCGGGCCTTGCCGAGATCGAGGCCGTCGCGCGCCGCGCGGAGACTGCCTATCGTGCCGGGAACATGGCTGCGCCCGAGTATGTCCGGCTGAGGCTGGCCGTGCTTGGCAAGCACACCGAAGTCATCAATCTCCAGGAAGCGCTGATGGAACAGAAAGTCGCCCTTGAAACCTTGCTAGGACCCGATCTGCCCGTGGCGGACGGCAAGCGTCAGCCATGAAGCCGTCTCTCTTGATCCTCCCGCTCTGTCTGCTATTTGCCGCAGGGCAGGCCTCGGCCGGAGAGGCGCCTAGCGTGCAAGTGGAAACAGCCCCGTTGAGGCAGCAGGCGATGGACGACACCGTTTCCGGCTATGGCGTCGTGACACCCGAGCCCGGCGGCATGCAGGCAATCAGCTTGCCACGGCCCGGCCAGATTGTCCGCCTGTTGGTAAACGCCGGCCAGGTGGTTCGTCGAGGCACCGCCCTGCTGGAGTTCAGCACTGGCGCCGCCGCTGCTGTTGGCTATCAGCAGGCGCGTCACGCCGTGGCGTTCGCGCAGGGTGAAGTCACGCGCGTCGAACAACTGGTTGGCCAGCAGCTTGCCACGCAATCGCAACTGGCTGCAGCGAGAAAAGCCTTGGCGGATGCCGAGGCGGCCTTGCACGGCCAGGAAAACATCGGTGCCGGCAAAGCGCTGGAGCAGGTCGTCGCGCCTTTCGATGGTGTGGTCACATCAGTCCAGGTCGCCCAGGGCGATCGTCTTGCTGCAGGGGCGACCGTAGTCCAGCTCGCGCGGGCGGGGCGACAGCGCGTGCTGCTCGGCGTGGAGCCGAGTGATGTCACACGCGTGCACACGGGAATGTCAGTCAGGGTGAATCCGGTCTTCAGCGCTCGCCATCTGCTGTCCGGGCGAGTCGCACAGGTATTTGGCATGATCAACCCGCAAACCCAGCTGGTGGATGTGCTGGTTGAAATTCCAGGTGATGGCTTGATGCCCGGAACCCGCGTGCGTGCAGACATCGAGATTTCCCGGCAGCAGGTCTGGACGGTTCCCCGCTCGGCCGTGCTGCGCGATGCGCGGGGCGCCTACCTGTTCCAGATCGTGCAAGGCAAGGCACGTCGCATCGCGGTGCAGACCGGGCTGGAGCGTGAGGGGCTGGTCGCGGTGCAAGGTGCATTCGATCCTAAACAACCCGTGGTGAGCATGGGCAACTACGAGTTGCAGGACGGCATGGCCGTGCGCCGGAGCGGCCCATGAATTTCAGCGAGTGGATGCAGGGGCATCGCCGTTCGATTCTGTTCCTGCTGGCGCTGCTGGCCTTGGCTGGCGCGGTGGCGGCTTTCCGGCTGCCGGTGACGTTGTTCCCTGCGGTAGACTTTCCCCGCGTGGTGGTCACGCTGGACGCGGGCGACCGTCCGGCCGACCTGATGATGCTTGCGGTGACCCAGCCGGTGGAGGAGGCAGTACGCCGCGTGCCGGGGGTGCGAGACGTGC
>JAJZRT010000016.1:0-7894 GCA_021802595.1 Pseudomonadota bacterium | reverse complement strand
TGCGCTCGACGACGAGCCGGGGATCGGCCGAGGTGTCGGTAAGCTTCGACTGGGGCACCGACATGGGGCTCGCAACCTCCCAGGTCAACCAGGCCGTCACCCAGATCCTGCCTGCGCTGCCGCCGGGAACCCAGCTGGCAACCAAACGCATGGACCCGACCGTCTTTCCGATTCTCGCCTACAGCCTGACGTCGGATAGCCTTTCCCAGACGGCGTTGCATGATCTGGCCCAATATCAGCTCCGGCCCCTGCTTTCCAGCGTGAACGGCGTCGCCCGCATCCAGGTCACCGGAGGCGCGCAGGAGGAATATCAGGTCATCGTCGATCCGGCCCGGCTCCTGGCCTATGGCCTGACGCTGAATGACGTCGCGCAGGCACTGTCGGCCTCCAACGTGGTCACCGCCGTCGGCCGGCTGGAAGATCACTACAAGCTCTATCTCGCGATCGCAGATACTCGTCTCCGGAACCTCACCCAGATCGGCGACACGGTGATCCGCAGCGGCAGCAACGGCGTTGTACTGCTAAGCGACGTGGGCGAGGTTCGCGACGGTACCATGCCGCAGTGGATCAAGGTTAATGCAGACGGACGCCCGGGGGTTCTGTTTAACATCTATCAGCAGCCGGGTAGCAACAGCGTGCAAATCGCCCGCGATGTCGCCGCGAAGCTGGCCGCCTATCGTGCGCAACTGCCGTCGGGTGTCATTTTGGCGAACTGGTACGACCAGAGCAGGCTCGTCGTTGACTCGGCAGCCAGTGTGCGCGATGCAATTCTCATCGGCACCGGGCTTGCCGTGCTGGTGCTGTTTGCCTTCCTTCGCAACGTCAAGATCACCCTGATCGCCGCCGTCGTCGTGCCGACCGTGCTGTCGGCGACCGTGGTGCTGCTGTATGGGCTCGGCATGAGCTTCAACATCATGACCCTGGGCGGCATGGCGGCGGCGGTGGGGCTTATCATCGACGACGCCATCGTGATGGTCGAACATATCGTGCGCCGCCTGCGTGATTCCCCCACCGAGCACCATGGCCGGGTGATGGCGGCGGCAATGGAGTTTCTCCGCCCGCTCACCGGCTCTTCCGCCTCGACCATTATCATCTTTCTGCCGCTGGCGTTTCTGAGCGGTGTAACCGGCGCATTTTTCAAGGCGCTATCCCTGACGATGGCGGCTGGACTGGTGATTTCATTCTTCACCACCTGGCTCGCCGTTCCGCTGCTCGCCGATCATTTCCTGAACGAACGAGACGCCAGCCAGAAGGAAAGCGGGCGGCTGACGGAGTGGTTGCATCATCGCTACGAAGTTATGATGCAGCGCCTACTGGCCCGCCCCGTATGGATTGTCGCGCTCCTCGCACCGCTGATTCTGGCGGGGTGGATCGCATGGGGGCAGGTGGGATCTGGCTTCATGCCTGCCATGGACGAGGGTGGCTTCATTCTCGACTATCGGGCCCCATCGGGGACATCGTTGACCGAAACCGACCGCCTGCTGCGCCAGGTGGAATCGATCATCAAGAGCAATCCCTACGTGGCGACCTATTCCCGCCGAACCGGCACCCAGTTGGGCGGCGGCCTGACCGAAGCCAACGAAGGCGACTTCTTCGTGCGGCTCAAGGGTGGTTCGCGACCGCCGATCGACACCGTCATGAATGACATCCGGAGCCAGGTCGAAACCCGCGTGCCCGGACTCAAGATAGAACTGGCGCAATTGATGGAAGACGTCATCGGCGATCTGACCTCGGTGCCGCAACCGATCGAGATCAAGCTGTTTTCAGACGACGCCGGGGCCTTGCAGGCGACCGCACGCGACATCGCGACACGGATACGCAAGGTGCCTGGGGTCGTGGACACGCGCGACGGCATCAATCTGGCAGGTGACGCACTGGAAATCCATATCGACCGTGTCAAGGCCGCACTGGAGGGCATGAATCCGGACAGCATCACCCAGATTCTTTCGGGCTATCTATCCGGCGTGGTCACGACGCAGATGACGAGCGGCCCGAAGCTGATCGGCGTGCGAGTCTGGACGTCCCCGGATGAGCGCAGCATCATGCCGGATCTGGAGCGACTGCCGATACGTGCACCGGACGGGCACGTGTTCCCGCTCAAGCGGGTGGCGCGGATCACCGCTGTCAGCGGGCAGCCGCAGATCACGCGCGAGAACCTGAAGCGCATGGTGGCCGTGACCGGACGCATCAGCGGCCGTTCCATGGGCCAGGTGATTGCCGACATCCGGCATGTGATGGCCACGCCCAGGCTGCTGCCGAAGGGGATGTATTACGAACTGGGCGGCCTCTACAAACAGCAGCAGATCGCCTTTCAGGGCCTGATGGCCGTCTTCACTGCGGCCGTGGGCCTGGTGTTCCTGCTGCTCCTGTTCCTCTATGAAAGCTTCCGCATGGCGCTGGCGATCCTGGCGATTCCCCTGCTGGCGGTGTCAGCGGTGTTCGTCGGCTTGTGGGTGACCGGCATCGAACTCAACATTTCCGCAATGATGGGCATGACGATGATCGTGGGCATCGTCACCGAAGTCGCGATCTTCTACTTTTCCGAATACCGTGACCTGTTCGGCATCCTGTCCTTCCGGCAGGCCCTGATCGAGGCCGGGAAGAACCGCATGCGGCCGATCGCCATGACCACCCTGGCGGCGATTCTCACCCTGCTGCCGCTGGCCTTCGCCATCGGCCAGGGATCCGCCATGCAACAACCGCTGGCCGTGGCCATCATCGCGGGCCTGGCAGTGCAGTTGCCGCTGGTGCTCGTCGTGATGCCCGTATTGTTCAGCCTGCTGGAACGGCAGCCGCGCGAAGGCGCCGGCGGCTGACGGCACCGCGGCCACAAAAACACAAGGATGCTAATGGTGGGCTAATTCTCCGTGCGTAGAGTGATCGACAAGGCAGGAACTCGTGACCTGCCGTCCATCCATAACCTCTTAGGAGAATCATCATGCGAAGCAGCAAATCTTTCATTATCGGTGTCCTCGGACTGACCGCGCTGGGCGCGTCGTTGGCACTTGCCGGCGCAAACCACGCAGAAGGCCAGTCGGAAAATGACGCCGCGTCCTTGTCCAGAACCAAGATCACCCTGAGCCAAGCCATCGCGGCTGCTGAAACCCACTTACAGGGGCGGGCAGTACGCGCCGAACTGGAGGACGAAAACGGCGCACTGGTTTATGGCGTGGAAGTGGTCAAGGGCACTCAGACCACGGACGTCAAGATCGACAGCAAAAGTGGCCAGGTGTTATCGGTCCAAGCAGACCAGGCTGATCACGAGTCCGAAAGCCAAGAAGGCCAGGAAAGTGAAGGCTGAGCGCTTTCCGCCAGACACGGCAATATCCTGTTAACCAATAAGGTGGGGGCGAGAAATTTCCGCCCGCACCTTGAAGCAGAAGGAGCAGCAACATGAAATCGCAGATAAACCCCGTCGTTATGAAGAACACCGGGCTTTGGGTTCTTGGAGTGGTGCTCGCCGCCGGAACGCTCAACGCATATGCTTATACAGGGCAAAACCTGTCGGGCGAGGCCAACGTCAGTATGGAACAAGCTCGTGCAACCGCTCTCAAGGCCTATCCTGGAAAGATTACCGATGAAGAACTGGAGCGTGAGAAGGGTGGGAGCGGCTTGCGCTATTCGTTTGATATCCGGCGCGGCAAAATCACCCAGGAAGTGGGAGTAGACGCCAGGACGGGCAAGGTTCTGGAGAACGACAAGGAAGGCCCGAACCCGGACTAGGCTCGGGCAGGGACGGCTGATATCAGGCTCGCCGGCAAGAGCGAAGTATCGGCCGTCTGTGGCCAGGATGGATTCTGGCTCACGGAGTGGCGGCTCGATTCGCCGCAAGTGGTGCGGATTTACGTGAAGGCGGATTCGATCTGCGTTCTGACGCTTACCTGATGACACCATCGAGGCCATGTGACGAATCTGATTCTGGGCTTGATCCATTGGGCGGGGCAGCATCCCGATGCTGCCGGATTGTTGGTAGCCGCAATCGCGTGTGTCGAGTCGCTGGCGTTTGTCGGGCTGGTCGTCCCGGGCGCCGTCATGATGCTGGGGGCCGGTGCACTCGTCGGAGTCGGCGCGCTGCCCTTCTGGAGCACGTTCCTGTGGGCGGTGGGCGGCGCCGTGGTGGGCGACGGCGTGAGCTACTGGCTTGGGCACCGCTACCAGGACCGTTTCCTTCGCGTCCCGTTCGTACGCAATCATCCCGAACTTCTCGCGCGCGGTGAAAGATTTTTCGCGCGCCATGGCGGCAAGAGCATCCTGCTGGCACGCTTTGTCGGCCCGGTGCGCCCTGTCGTGCCCGTCGTGGCCGGCATGGTGGGGATGCCACCATGGCGGTTCTATCTATTCAATGTACTTTCGGCGCTGGCGTGGGCCCCAGCCCATTTGATTCCAGGTATGGCGTTTGGTGCCTCGCTGGCGCTCGCGGGACAGGTCGCCGGACGGTTGGCGCTGGGACTGGGCGCACTCCTGATCCTCTCTTGGATGGTCATCTGGAGCGTGCGTGTGGCATACCGCCAGCTGGCACCCCGTGCGGGTGACTGGGCCACGGTAGCCTTGCGCTGGACAGGACGACATCCTGGCTTGGCCTGGCTGGTGGGGGACCTGATCGATCCGGAACGACCCGTCTCACGGGCCCTGCTGACATGGCTGGCGGTACTGATCGCGGCGACCTGGCTGTTCTTTGGCGTGCTGGAAGACGTGCTGGGCCTGGATCCATTGGTGTACGCGGGTCGATCTCTGTATCACCTTCTGCAAGGAATGCGTACGCCTGCCGGAGACCTGTTCATGACCGCCGTAACGGAAATGGGCGACTCCCAGGTCATCGGTTTCGTTTCGGCTGGAGTGCTTATCTGGTTGCTGTGGCAGCGCGCATGGCTGGAAGCCCGTTACTGGATCGCCGCGCTTGCTTTTGGCTTGCTCGCCGTAACGGCGCTCAAACTGGCACTGGGGGTCCCCCGGCCGATCGCGCTGTATGCGAGTGCCGAGGCGTACAGCTTCCCCAGCAGTCACGCGACCCTGAGCACGGTAATCTACGGATTTCTGGCGGTGTTGAGCGCCCGGTGCCTGGCGCCTCGGCGACGCTGGATTCCCTATGCGCTGGCCGCGCTGCTCGTCTGCGGCATCGCCTTTTCCCGTCTCTATCTGGGGGCGCACTGGCTGGCGGATGTTGTCGCGGGTGTCGGCCTTGGGATCGCCTGGGTCGCAATACTTGCCATCGCCTGGGCACGCCATGGCGCCGATGCAAGAATTCCCGGGTTGCATTGGGTCGGTGCCGCGGTATTTCTTCTGGCTACGATTTGGAGTGTGCAAGTTCGTTTGGCTTCAGATGTCACACGCTACGCGCCTCAAGTTTCGGTCCGTCAGATGGACGGACGGGCCTGGTGGGATGCCGGATGGAAGACACTGCCCGCATATCGTGTGGACCTCCAGGGGGACATGGAGCAGCCTCTGAACATTCAGTGGGCCGGCGAGCTGGGTAGCATCCGGAATGGGTTGGTGTCCGGAGGCTGGCGGCAGCCGTTGCCGTTTTCGCCCCGAACCGCTATGCGCTGGTTGTCGCCCCATCCGTCCCTATCCGAATTGCCAATCATCCCCAAGCTGCACGACGGGCGGCGGGAAGCGCTGGTTCTCGTATTACCCGGCGCCGCGCAGACACGCCCCGACGAATCGCTCGTCCTGCGCTTGTGGCCTGCGGACGTGAGTAGTGGAACGCACGTGCCGGTCTGGGTTGGCACGATTGCCTGGCAGCGCGTCGAACGCCTGCCACTGGTGAGTTTTCCGAGCGATGCCGGTGGCTACGATGACGCGCTGCGGCGACTGTCAGCAACAATCGGGAGCCCCCAGTGGATAATCGTCCAGCGCCACTTGGACACGCCTGCGGAACCGGAAGAAAACGACGCAAACTGGGCTGGAGAAACGCTGCTGGTGGGGTCAGGCACTTAAGCTGGTGGGTCGGCGGCGGGAATTATCGCCGCCGGTATTTCTTTCTGGCTGGCTTTCGGCGAGGCCCAGGAGTTCAGGATGGCTCTTTGCGCCAGATCGCTGTCCTGGTGGATGCGGACAGGCTGCCGGTCCGGGGACAACGCGCGGCTGCGGGAACTGCAACGACCCCGGGACGCGCATCGTCGTTCAGCGACTGGCGTCGCCCGCCGATGCGCAACCGGAAGATCGTCCGGCCCCGCTGCCAACGGCCCTGGCATTCTTGCCGAGGCGCGGGAGCGCGCGTTCGATCCCTTCTACCGAATGCCCGCTGCCGTGGGGAAGGCAGCGGCTTGGGGCTGGCGATCGCACGGGAAGCCGCGTCCCGTTTGGAGGGTACTGTCAGCCTGCACGATCGGGTCGGGCCGGAGGGAGTGGTCATCCGGGCGACCGATGCTCAGGGTCGGCATTTGTAGATGGCGAAGGTGCGCTTGCCGATCTCGGGCCTGTCGCCCGCTACGACAGTGTCGCCGCCCTGGCTCACGGCTTCGTTTCGCGCCAGTTGCAGCAGGTTGGCGTCGACATTGTCGACACCCCGGCTGATGAATCCGATTTCGGCCAGGACGCTGACCGTGGTCTTTCCGATGGCTTTGCACTGGCCCACCTGATCGGGTTGGGCTACGGCAACCTGCTCGGACCCCTGCCGGACTTCGATCAGGCTGCTGGCGCAGCCGCCCAGCGCCAGGGACAGCAGGATGGGGGTGACGACCCTGGCCTGGGTGATTTTCAGCAACGTATTCATGTCAGTTAGGAGCTCCGTCGTTATCCATACGATCCCGGTCTGACTGGCAGCCATGCCATTCGTTCAGGGGACCTGCATCGCGCAACAGTCCGGCCTTGCCGGGCCATGTCACGCCTCAAAACCGAACCGCGCGTCAATGCGCAGGAGCAGGGGCGTCAAGCCAGGCTTGCAGCGTGGCCCGCAGCCGGTCTTCCTGCGCCGGCAGCGTCAGGGCAGCATCAATGCGCAGGCGGGCACTTACCTTGTCGAGCGCAGCCTGATGGGCGGCCTCATAAAACACGAGGATGCGGGTACCGGGCGAAGCCTGCGCGGTGGCAAGCAGCGATTCGAGATTTGAAAGCCGGTCGCGGAAGTCGGTCTGGTGAAAGAAATCGGCGACGATGACGGCGGGCGGAGCCTTGCGGACCAGCGCGATGGCCTTGCGCTCGGACCATTCGGTGACGACGCTGTATCCCAGCGCCTGATACAGGGTTTTGTAGCTGGCCGTGCCGATGAAGGCATTGAGCATGAGCAGCCGGGGTGGCGAACTCATGCGGCGGGGGCTTTTTTGCTGGCTGGTTTCTTGGCAGCGGGCTTGGCCGCGGCTTTCTTGGTCGTCGTTTTCCTGGCGGCCGGTTTTTTCGTCTCGTCAGCGTCGCTGTCGGCGGCCCTGGTCTTCTTCGCGGTGGCGGGCTTGGCCGCGGCCTTGCGCGCCGGCTTCTTGGCCGGGCCCTTGGCAACGCGCGCGGCGATCAGGCCGATGGCTTCGTCCAGCGTGATCTCCTCCGGGGTGATGTCCTTGGGCAGCGTGGCATTGGTGGTGCCGTGCTTCACGTAGGGACCGTAGCGGCCGGAACGTACGGTGATGTCCTTGCCGTCGTCCGGGTGCGGGCCGAGATTCTTCAGCACCGTGGCGGCCGATTCACCGCGCGGGGCGCGCTCCATCGCCAGCACCTCGAGGGCACGCGGCAGATCGATCTCGTAGACGCTGTCGGTCTTGGGGATCGACTTGAACTTGCCGTCATGGAGCAGATAGGGGCCGAAGCGGCCGTTGTTGGCGACGATCGGCAGGCCGGTGACCGGATGGTGGCCGACCTCGCGCGGCAGCGAAAGGAATTTCAGCGCCAGTTCCAGCGTCGCGTTTTCCAGCGGGATGTCCTTCGGCCAGGATGCACGGCGCGGCTTCGGTGCCTATCTGCT
>JAJZRT010000743.1 GCA_021802595.1 Pseudomonadota bacterium | reverse complement strand
TGCCCGACGTAGATTTTGGCCATGGCTCAGCTGAGGGTGGTTTGCTGCCTGATCGGAGACGAGAGCGTGATCGATTCCAGGATCGGAGACGAGAGCGTGATCGAGAAAAGGACCGGTACCGCTGGCGTGCCGCCGGTCCCGGATGCCGTGAGAGGATCCTGCGTAGCCTGAAATACGCCAGAAATCGCAACCTGACCAGAGCCGGCCGCGCCGAGCGGCGCAATCGAAGCGGACAAACTGCCAGCAATCGACGGCGATGCGGCGCCTTGGCCGGCCACGGTGTTCAACGCGGCTGCGAGCGCACCTGCGACCACCGCGGAGGCCGCGCCTGACCCCGTGAACGCCCCGAGTGCGCCAGCGAACGTGCCGGCGATGCCATTGCCTACCGAGCCGCTGCCGGCCGCGGAAAACGGCGCCAGATCTGCCGTGAGGGCGCCAGACACCGACACGGCGCCCGCTGCCGAACCGGCGAACGGGCCGAGATCGACGGCGAGCTGGCCCGACACCGAAACCGACGCCGCGCCGGCGCCGGATACCGCCCCAAACGCCGCAGCGACGGTTGCGGAAACGCTGACGGATGCCGCGCCCGCGCCCACCATCGGCGCCGCCGCGCCGGAGAGTGCGCCCGAGACGGATGGCGTCCCGCTGCCGCTCGCGGAGCTCGGTGTCAGTGTCCCAGCCCCGGCGGCGGATACCGTCACTGCCGCCGACCCGTCGGCGATCGATGGAGCGATTGTCGCTGCGAGCGTGCCAGACACGGACACAGCCCCGGCGCCGGCCGCGGTGAGCGCAGATTCTGTCGCGGCACCGGCGCCGGAGATCGACGTCGCGCCGGCAGCCGTGGCCAGAAATGGCGAAAGGTTCCCGGCGAAAGTGCCACTTACCCCACCCCCTCCGCCGCTCGCCGGAAGCTGCGCCCAAGCATTTGTGCCCCAGGCGTCAAGCTGAAACATCACACCACCCCGCTAAGGGCGACGTAGGTAGTGGCGGCTTTCGCGTTGGCTTTCTTGGTTTGCAGAGTTTGGAACGCGGCCGCGCCTTGCGCGAAGATCGCAGCCGCCAGTCCTTGCAGATCGGCGAAGGTGAATGGAACTTGTGTGTTGTCGCTGGCTACCCAGTAGAAACCCGGCGGAGTAGCTGGCGCACTCGGATTCGCGGCTTGGCAACCAAGGATCGACGCCTGCAAGTTGCTCACACTTCCTGCGTCCGCCTGATATGTCTTGGTGATGCCGCCCTTGCTGGTGTAAGTCACATCCGCGACGATGGCGGCAGCGTAATCATTTGCAAAACCTTGCAGCTTCGCGGCGAGCAGATCCGCCATGACATTCGCTGGTGCCCATGTCGTCGTCACATCGGTCCAACCGTTGCTGAGATTCGTCGTGATCTCCGCAGCCTGTGAAGCCACAGAATCATCGAAGGCATGGGGAACCGATTGCGGATTGAGCAGGATTCGGAGTGCCATGTTATTGGTCCGATTCGCAGTAGAAGTTGCAAACATCCAGCGACACGCTGGCTGCCGTCGCGTTGTTGTTCCGGAAGTTGTACATCGCCAGGCTGGTTGTGTTCGAAGGCAGCACCACGCCACCAGCACCAGTATCCACCACCGATCCAGTTACGCTTACGCCAGTTCCGAGGTTCTTGACCTCGTAGAAGATCGTTGGATTCGCTTGTCCTTTGGGACTCCACAGCGTCAGCCGATACGGCACCGTGGTGTCATTGGGTGCGCCGAGCGCCGTTCCGAGTGCGACAGGTGCTTGGGCCGTGCTACCACCATAGAGCAAATACCACTGAGTTGCATCAGTAGCAATCTGCCCAATGCCGAAACTCTGCGTCATGTTCGGATTGCCGGTTCCGGCGGCATATTGATTCGTCAGACCGCAGAACGCTTGCGCGCCGGAAACAACGGCGGCGTCGGAACAGCCAAAAGTCGTGGAGAAGAAAAAACCGCCGCCTCCGGGAGTCGCTGACGATCCGATATACCAAGGCAGGTAGTCAGCAAGGCGTGCAGCAGAACCAGCAGTCGCTGCGGACACCAAGCCATACCTACGCTTCATTGACAGCGCATTTGTGGTAGCTACGTTTCGGGCGGTGGCGGTTCCTGCACTGTATGGGGAGAATCCTGCAGAGGCGTTAGAGCTACCACCATCACCTTGTGGGATCCACCACGCACGGTCAACCCCATCGTGATGACTGAGTTCAATGCCACGTTCGACACCATACTCGTCGATCTGCGCGAGTAGGGGGCGAGCCAGCTTTCGCATGAATGCCGTCACCAGCCCCGCAGCAGGAGTGGCAGGTACGGTAGCTGTATCTTTGATCGGCACGCCGAAGTCCGGCGCCTGTTGCAACACCCTCTCGGCAAAGCCCGTCAGGAACACGTCCGACGTGCCAGCCAGCGTCACCAGCGTTCCCGCGCCACTTGATCCGTCCAGGACTTGCGCAGCCGTCCATGTCAGCGTGTTGGCCGTGGAGTTGTACGTCGCGCCCTCGATTACGCACCAGACGGTGCTGCCGGACTTGATGGCGATGTTGCAGGTGTCGCCAGTCGCGAGCTTCGCGCCGAACGTCTGCGAGTTCGCCGCGGCACCGGCGAGCGTGACGCTAGTTACTGCGCCAGTCGTAGCCGTTGTTTCGTGAACCGCGTCAGCGGTTTTGAATGTCATGCTCGCTCCTCACATACTTCTTAACCGTCGCCGCGCAGCACTCCAGCAGATCCGCAATGACCTGCCAATGGACGCCTTTGGCGCGCATGGCCTTGGCCCGTGCGATCTGCTTGGCAGTCAGCGGTTTGCCGCGAGCCATCCGCATCTGCGGCCCGACCATCCGGCGCGGATGCTTCCCGTCGCGGATGCGGAATGACATGACTCCTTTCAGGCCACGCCGATGCCCGGCTCCCTGTTTCGCGTCCTCTTCTGTCCAGCACGAAAGCAGCGTCCACCAGTCACGGAACCCACGTTCGTAGCCGTGCGAGCCGGGCAGGTAGCGGGCTTCGAGGAAAATCACGGCGACCCCGAAATCAGCCGCGCGACAAACTGCGTCCGCGCGACGTCGTATTGCATCGCGCCCTGCAGATGTCCGTGTGACGAGATGAACGGGAGCGCCCACGGGGTTTCGAGCGCAGCCCCGAGGACGAGCGCCCACAGTGGCGCGGTCGCCGTGCTGCCGGCTTCCTGCGCGCGCAGAAGCGCGAG
>JAJZRT010000742.1 GCA_021802595.1 Pseudomonadota bacterium | reverse complement strand
GGGCAAAGATGGGTCTCGCTGCCTTTCTCCAGGCCGATGAAGCTGACCGGCACGCCGAAGAAGCCGGCGATGCCGAAGGTCTGGTAGTCGCCAACCTTCTCCAGATGGCGCCGGATGCGTTCCGAGCGCACGTCGATGCAGAACATCACCTGCGCGAAAGGCCGCCTCTCGCTCGGCGCCGGCCAGGCCAGGTCGAGACCCCGCAGCAGCCCGCTCATGTAGTGCGCCTCCAGCGCGCGCAGCCACATGCCCCCTTCCTCCCGCTCGAAGCGGGCGAGCATGGCGGTCAGATGGGCGACATCGCCGGGCGCCAGACGGGGCAGGGCGTCGTCCATACCGGCGCAGGCCGCGAGTCCGCGCAGCGCGGCGGCGCGCCGCCGCGCCTCACACTCGCGCTTGCGCGCGAGGTACTGCGGCAGCAGGCGGGCGATTCGCGCCGGACGCCGTGCGGCGATGGTGTCCTCGACCGCATGCGCCATCTCCGGCAGGACGTGGCCACCGTGGAACTCGCGCCGTAGATACACTTCCGCCGGATGCGACTCGACGAAGCGCGCGAGATCCGCAAGGTTCGCCGGCGAGCCCTTGCGCTCGGCGTGCTCGCGCAGCAGCGCCAGGCCCAGCACGAGGCGGATCGCGAGATAGTCGACCAGGTCGGCGGGATAGTGGCGGGCCCAATGATAGTGTTTGGCCCCCGCGCGCCAGCGGATGAAGCCGGCCCAGCCGTGCAGCCGAGTCAGCTCGCAGGTGAAATGGCTCATCCAGTCGTCCTCGGGCACGCCCAGTTCGTCCATGACGTAGCTGATGATGCCCTCCGGGGTGTCGTCGACGGCGAGGATGCGCTTGATGTGCAGGCCGCGGATGAACAGGCGCAGGTTGCGCCGCGCCACTGCGCTCCAGGCCGCGAACAGGCCCTTTTCGCGGCCCGGCATCTGCCACACCGACTGCCCCTCGTCGAAGAAATCGAGGCAGCTCTTGATCACCAGCTCGTCGAGCGTCGCGCCGATCTCGGTGCCGAACAACATGTCGACGATGGCATAGAGCGGCCGGCCTGGCGGCATGTCGGCGCCGACCTGCGCCACCAGCGCCGCGCCTCCGATCTCGTGGGGCGGCAGTGCCTGCCCGGCCAGTACGGCGTGGATATCGCCCGCATGGGCGAGTGTGGGCGGCGCCCCGATCGGCGTCTCGATCCGGGTCAGAAGCGTCATCAGCAGCCGTTCCAGATCGAGCCCGGCAATGGCCGGCTGCCCGGCGAGGAAGTGCGCCACCTGGTCCGCCAGCACGGCGCGGTCCACCTTGCCCTCAGCCAGCTGGCGCTGCTGGAGTGCGCGCGGCAAATAGCCGCGCGCACGGAACAGCCGCTCGCCCGCCGCCACCGCCTGGTCGAACGGCAGGTGTTCCAGCCCGTAGAGCGGGTTGTGGTGGATAAAGGTGCGCATCGGCCAGAAGAAGGGGATCGGCTCCCCTGCCACGTGGACGATGGCGCGGATCTTGAGACGCCGCCCGAGCGCCAGATTCATAGGCCGCCTCCTGTCAGATAGAGTCCGGCAATCACGAAAACGCCCAGCAAGCCGGTGTAGGCCAGACTCGAAATGCGCCCGATGTCGCCGGAGGACACGGCGCGCTCGGCACCGAAGATGAAGCCCTGCAGCAGCTTCGTCGCGGCCCAGCCCCAGACCAGCCAGATTACCAGCACGCCCACCGCGCCGCTCAAGTCGAGCTTCTGCAGCAAATTCAGCAGCGCGAAGAAGCCCGGGAAGGGAGGCGTGGCGACGGCCGCCAGCACGGTCAGCGTCAGCGCGCCGGATAGACGCGGCTGGCTGCCGATGAGGCCGCCCTGCAGGCCCGCGTAGGCGGCGCCAAAGCGGCGCGCCAGCGGATGCGCAAGCAGGGCCACCAGGGCCGCTGGCAGGCTGAACCAGAATGCGAATGCATGCAGTTCCGCGCGATCGGCGCCGCCGGCGGCGAGTGCCCAGGTCAGCGCGAGCGCGGAGGTGGCGAGAACGCCGGCCCACTGCCCCATGTCGCGCACGGTGAGCAGGCGCAGGGCGTAGAACCCGGCCGTGAGCAACGCCCACGGCACGACGTAGGGCGGCACCGCGTGCGATGCAAGCGTCAGCAGCGCCACGCCGAGCTGCGGCCACACGAGGAGCAGCACGCAGTGTGCGACCGGCTTGCGCAGCTGCGCAAGGGCGCCATTGAACACGATGCTCAACGGGAACAGGGGCAGGAACAGCGCGGCGATCAGCAACAGCGTCATGTCACACCCACCGCAGCCAGACGTTAAGACGGCGCGACAGCCCCAGCACGGCCTGCGTCAACCAGGTATAGACGTCGGCGACGTAGAACTCGCGCGAGAGCAGCGAATAGAGGGCCAGCCGCAGCGGCGAGGCCTCGCCGCTGCGCAAGCCGCCATTAGCCGTGGCGTAGTAGGTGGCCGCCCAGCCGCCGACGACTGCGAGCGTGAGAATGGCCGCAAGCACCTCGAAGGTCCCGAGCGGAATACTGGCCGCCGCGTAGAGGCGGTCGCTGAACGCGCGGTCTGGATAGAGGAAAAGGTCGAACGCGTGGCCGATCCAGGTATAGCCGACGACGACGATGACGAGCGACAGGATGATCATCGCCATCAGCCGCCACGGGCTGCCGGCGCGCAGGCGGTAGGTGACGAACAGCAGCTGTGCGCCGGTGACCCAGCCGAAGAACAGCAGGATGATCGCGCCCTGGCGCCCGACGAAATCGTCGTCGACCAGCCAGTGCGACAGGCCGAGGATGATGAAAGGCACGACCACGGTAAGTGCCGCCGCGACAACCCAGGGCAGGCGGTAGGCAACCGGCTTGCGTTCGACCACGAAGGTGTAGACGTCATCGTGCGGCACGCCGTCGTGTTTGCGCGCGTTATTGATCACGCTGCCGGCCCCGAGGAACAGTGTGCCCTTGAACAGGCCGTGCGCGATCAGGTGGTAGATTGCCAGCGAGAATGCGCCGACGCCGGCCTCGACGAACATGAAGCCCATCTGGCCCATGGTCGAATAGCCGAGCGACTTCTTGATGTCGTTCTGCATCAGCATCAACACCGAACCGAGTATGGCCGTGACCAGCCCGACCACGAACACCAGGTGCAGCACTTCGCCGGCATGCACGAACACCGGGGCGAAGCGATTGATGATGAATCCACCGGCGTTGACGATGCCAGCAT